>JBCCBR010000025.1:0-13674 GCA_039033935.1 Verrucomicrobiota bacterium | reverse complement strand
CGGTTTTTTCGACACCTTTCCGCGCATCCCGGAGCAACGCTTGACGTGCCCCGGATTGCAAGGCCCACTACAGGATCATGACGATTTCTGAGCAACTGCTCACTGCGACCGGGGAGCTCTGCGACGCTCTTTCAGGGCTGAGTTTTTCTGAACCAGTGACTCACGTTTACAACCCCTTGCTCTACGCTCGACGAGCTCACGCCTCCTACGTGACTCGCTTTGGCAACAGTGAGAAGCGCGTCTTGTTCATGGGGATGAATCCTGGGCCGTGGGGCATGGCTCAGACAGGAGTGCCCTTTGGCGAGATTCCGGCAGTTCGCGATTGGATGGGCATCGAAGAACCTGTCGATCGGCCCGAAGTGGAGCATCCGAAACGACCCGTTGAGGGATTTGCCTGCGAAAAATCAGAGGTTAGTGGTCGTCGTCTCTGGGGTTTGTTTTCAGAGCGCTACCCGGAGGCGGATTCCTTTTTCGCGAAGCACTACGTCGCCAACTACTGCCCCCTGGTCTGGATGGAAGCGTCCTCACGGAATCGCACGCCTGACAAACTGCCGGCCAGCGAGATGGAGCCAGTCAGCGCGGCGTGTGATCAATACATCGCCAAGCATCTCGAACTGTTGCGGCCGGAGTGGTGTATCGGCGTTGGTGCCTACGCCGAGACTTGTCTCAAACGCGTCATCGAGACAGTTGATCTCGATCCCAGCGTTGGTCGCATCCTCCACCCCAGCCCAGCCAGCCCGGTCGCAAACAAACAATGGCCCGGCAAAGCTATCGAGCAGATGGGGGAGATGGGGCTTTGGTAGGAAGGCGAGACTGGTAGAAGAACCTTCAGTTTTACCTGCGATCGAAATGTAAATTCTTAAATAGTTCTCCCTTGATGACCAGGGTGCGGAGAACTGACCCGGTGATGTCTTCGGGAAGATTTCGTAGCGTATCCTGCCCGATGGTGAGATCGATCATCTTCTTGTCGCTAATCGAACTCTCGTTCTGGATTTCCAAGATTTCTCGTGAGTAGTCATCTTCGCGCAGGACGTGCCCGGCCTCAAAATCGTCATTTGCCCGGTAAATCTCGATGGAAAGCGGCTCGTTGCAGCTCACTACCAAAAGAGAGCCCAGCAAGAGCAGTATCCGAAAATGCTTCTGAAGTTGCTCGCTACTCATGATCGTCTTCGGAAGTAACCTTTCTTTCTCAAATTAAATCTCTACGGGCGGGCTCACATCTGTTGCAGACTTCGAATCGCTTCCGCCAGCGAGATCACCGTGATGCTCCCCGTAAGCGGTATGACATGTTCTCCCGGATAGATCACGTAGAGGTGCTCAAGTTCGAGAGATTCGAGGGCTACATGCATCGATCGAGTTGTCTTCGGGCGCTCGGTGTATTTGATTTCGAAACCGAGACGGCGGCCTTTGTGGTTCAGATAGAGGTCCAGCTCCTCCCCACTGTAAGTTGCTCAAAGATAATCCCGCGAAACTGACCTCAGTAATCCCGATCCAGCAAATAATTGGCGATCTCGCGGAGTCGCTCTCCTTTTTTGCCGAGGGGTTTTAGCGCGGCATGGGCTCGGCTGGTCAGTCGAGCGGCCTCTTTGCGACTTTTCTCCAGCCCAAACAGAGCCGGGTAGGTTGATTTCCCGGTCGCTTCGTCTTTTCCGGCACTTTTGCCGAGCTTTTCGCTGCTCTGGGTGACGTCGAGGATGTCGTCGATCACTTGAAAGGCGAGGCCGAGATTATACCCGTAGGCGACGAGCGCCTCGCGCTTTGCAGGGGTGGCATTCGCGGTCATGGCGCCGAGTTCGATAGACGCGGTGAGAAGGGCGGCGGTTTTGCTTTCGTGGATATATCGGAGCTGGGCCGGCTTCAGCGTCACCTCGCTACCTTCGCCTTCGAGATCAAGAACCTGGCCACCGATGAGGTGCTTGCTGCCGGAGGCGGTCGCCAAAGTCCTGACATAATCGCCGACTGAATAGCGCTTCGTCGGTGGAGTATCTGCAGTGATTTCAAACGCGATCGTGAGCAGGGCGTCGCCTGCGAGCACGGCGATGCCTTCTCCATATTTGACGTGGCTGGTCGGCATCCCGCGACGCAGATCGTCGTCGTCCATGCAGGGTAGATCGTCGTGTATCAGCGAGTAGGTGTGGATGCATTCGACTGCGCATGCTGGTCGAAGAGCCTCTTCCGGATCACCACCGCAAGCCTCAGCAGCGGCGAGGCAGAGCACGGGCCGGAGGCGTTTACCCCCGGCAAAGAGAGAATACCGCATCGCCTCATGAATAGTCTGTGGCCGAGTGCGAGCAGTTGGAAGATACCGAGAAAGCGCCTGGTCAATCAGTTTGCCGCGAGCCTTGAGGTAGTCAGAGAAGGAGTCAGCCATGGATTCAACAGGGTTCGATACGTCATTCAACCCTGTTAGGTCCGGCATTCAACCCTGTTAGGTCCGGCATTCAACCCTGTTAGGTCAGATTCGGACTCTCTTCCGACAGCGCCCTTAGCGTTTCTCGGAGGTGAAGAGAATTCTGCCCACGAGGACGAGGCCGCCGAATGCGGCGATCAGGAAGAGGGAGATTGCCAGGCCGGGGTAGCCGAAAAGGGTAAAACGCGACTCGATCCGCATCAGCATCGACGCACCAATGATAAGCGCAGAGAGAATCAACCCGACTGTGATGCGGTTGGCGACGCGGTGAAAGCCTTTGAGAAGCTTTTCCTCGTCGATCGTGTCGACTTTTACCCGGATTTCATTGCGGGCGACCTTTTCAAGAATGTCGTGGATGTGGCTCGGTGTGTCTTGAATGAGGTTTTTGAGATCGCCGAGGTAGCGCCAAAAGGCACCAGCGGAGAGATCTTCCCGTATTTTCCGCGTTGCGATCTGATGGACATTCCGACGGATGCAGTCATCAGGATCGAAATCGGGGTCGAGAATTTTCCCGACCCGATCGATGTTGAGCATCATTTTCCCAATCACGAAGATCGAGTCTGGGATCCGCAGCTGATTCCTGCCGCAGGCCTGAGTGATCCGGATAATGAGTGCGCCCATCTTGAGCTCTTCGACGGCCTCCCCTTCACGATCTTCAGCGATCCGCCGCATCTCAGCTCGAAACAGATCTTCGTCGAAGCCCTCCTTTGGGCTACCCATCGAGAGAGCGACCTCAGCTGCAGCATCGGCGTCACCCTCCGCAACTGCCGATAGCAGTCGCAAGAGACTTTCTTGCAGATCTTTCGGCACGTACCCGACCATCCCGAGATCGATCAGGGCAAGCTGATGATCTGCGGTGAGAAGCACATTGCCTGGATGGGGATCGGCGTGAAAGAAACCATCGACGAGAATTTGATCGAGATAACATTCGAACAGACCGCTGACGAGACCGTCCCCGTCGACTTCGGTCAATACGACACCAGATAGATCGGTTAGTTTCCGGCCCGCGATGTATTCCATCGTCAGCACCTGCCGACTGGATAGATTCTCGTAGCCCTGAGGCGCAATTAAGCGGTCCGTCTCGCTGACAGCGTCTCGGATGCGCTCAAGGTTCTTCAGCTCGCGAGTGAAGTCGAGCTCGGCCAGGATCGTCCTCTGGAACTGCTTCATCATGATGCCGACGTCATAGTCAGCACCAAAGCGAGTGTGCTTTTCGAGGAAGTCGGCAACCTCGCAAATCACATCCAGATCGACTCGCATTTTCTGCTCAATGCCGGGTCGTCGAACTTTGACGACCACTTCGTCCTGACTGTCCCGCAGAGTCGCACGATGCACTTGCCCGATCGATCCGACCGCAAAGGGGACCTCATTGATCGATCGAAATAGTTTTGTCGGAGAGACGCCTAGATCGTTTTCGATGATCGATGCGATCTCTTCGAAGGGCACCGGCGCGACGTCGTCCTGGAGTCTCTCCAAGGCGAGGGTCCATTCTTGAGGCAGAAGGTCGGATCGAGTTGAAAGGAGCTGCCCAACCTTTACAAAAGCCGGACCCATTTCCTCAAGCGCGCTCGCAAACTCCTCGGCGTCGTCGCTCGCTTCGACGTTTTCGCCGGTCCCAAATCTGGAGAGCAGTTTTGTCTTCGAGTCAGTGAGGGCTGGAATAAACCGGATCAAGAGGCTGACGAGCTCGCGGTAGGTGTTGACACGGCCTCGTGTTTTGAGCTGCTTCATTACCCCGTTTGGTGCAATAGCTCGGCCAGCTTTCAAAGAAGTCGAGACAGTTGGTCTGCAAAGACCTGACGATCAGTTTGTTAAGAGAAAAATTCTGCCGATTTTCGCCAGAGCCGAACTGGCCTGGGTTCGAGATCGGCTTTGAAAATCCTGCACGAAGCAAAAGCGCTACTGCAAATCGCAATCCTAGCCCGAGAAATCTGGCATTGGCAGAGACGCAAGAAAACCTTTAAATCTGACGTAAGTCATTCTTATCCAATGATTTAAGAAAAATTTTCATTACTTCGGCATCACTCCTGCCTCTCTTAGAAAGCGTATGGAAAATCAAATTACCATCGCAGAACGAATCGAAAACGGACTCTCAGGAGTTGAGCAGGAGGGTGTTGTGAAAGTCCTGGCCTCCACGCTGGCAGATCAGCACGTGCTCTATCTCAAACTCCGAAACTTCCACTGGAACCTCAAGGGAGCGCGCTTCCACAGCCTTCACGAAATGTTCGAGGAGCAGTATGAGGCTCTCGCCGAGGCGATAGACGAAACAGCTGAAAGGATCAGGATGCTTGGCGGCGTTGCCCCGGGCTCGATGAAAGAAATGCTCGATCTGGCCACCCTCACTGAAAGCGACGGTGAAGTCATTACAGGCAACCACGCTCTGCGGGAGCTGGTCGCCGATCATGAAGCGACCATTCGAAATCTCCGAGCTGAGGCCGAGAAGACCGAAGAAGCTCTGGGCGATCAAGCGACTGCCGACTTTCTCATCGAAATGCTACAGGCCCACGAGAAGTTTGCTTGGATGCTGCGGAGTTCGATCGACGATTCGGAGCAGTAAAATTACTTCCCCCCTCTCGTTGCAAGAGAGCAGCGATTATTCGGCAGTCCCGAGAGGGGCTGCCGATTTTTTTGGCCTCATGACTTACGTCGGTAACGACGAAGCTCGAAATCGCTATCGCGATGAACGGTTTCGATCATCTCGAAGTCGTGCTCGAACGGATGTAGGCTGGTGTCTCCCTCATGTGGCTCAAAGACGAAACTGAGCCACACTTCGTCGCACAGCGGCATCATCTCGGCATAAATCTGGGCTCCTCCAATCACGCTCGCTTTTTCCTCTGCAGAGAGCGCCTCGAGCGCATCTTCGCACGAGCTGAAAACCTCAAATCCATCCGGTGCTTCCCGGAGCGACCGAGAAACAACAAGATTGCGCCTTTTAGGAAGGGGCCTTCCGATTGACTCCATCGTCTTGCGGCCCATCACGATCGGGTCGCCGACCGTAAGTTTTTTAAACCATTTGAGATCCTCCGGGAGACTCCAGGGTAGACTGCCATCTCGACCGATGACTCGGTTTGAAGCCATCGCGACGACGGCTTGCAGTTTTGTCGATCGTGGAGTGGTCATACCGCAATCGGAGCTTTGATCGTTGGGTGCGGATCGTATCCTTCGAGCCGGAAATCGTCGAAGACGAAGCCATCGATTTCATTCACTTTCGGATTAATCCACATTTTCGGTAGTTCGCGCGGCTCCCGCGAAAGCTGTTCGCGAGCTTGGTTGAGATGGTTTTGGTAGAGGTGGAGATCGCCAAAGGTGTGCACAAAGTCTCCCGGCTTTAGCCCACAGACCTGAGCCATCATCAGCGTGAGAAGAGCGTAGGAGGCGATGTTGAACGGGACTCCGAGGAACAGATCAGCACTTCTTTGATAGAGCTGACAGCTTAGTTCGCCTGCCTCAGTATCGACATAAAATTGAAATAGAGCGTGGCAAGGGGGCAGAGCCATTTCCTCGACAAAGCTCGGATTCCAGGCCGAGACGATGTGGCGTCGACTCGCTGGATTCGACCGGATTGACTCGACTACGCGCGCGATCTGGTCAATCGACTCCCGATCAGCGGGTCCCTCCCAGGATCGCCACTGGCGCCCGTAGACGGGGCCGAGGTCGCCGTTTTCGTCGGCCCATTCATCCCAGATCGTGACTCCGTTTTCCTGCAGGTATCGTACGTTGGTGTCGCCCTTCAAAAACCAGAGCAGCTCGTGGATGATCGATCGCAGGTGCAGCTTTTTGGTGGTGAGACAGGGAAAGGTCTTTCGCAGATCGAATCGTGCCTGCGCTCCGAAGACCCCAAGTGTGCCAACTCCAGTGCGGTCGGGTCGAGTTTTCCCGTGGGTGAGAACGTGATCGAGCAAATCGAGGTAGGCTTTCATTTACGGTAAGGGGACGAGGGAGTCTTGGACGCGGCAGATTCTAGCTGGGAGAGAAGGTCTCCTAAGTCATCGGAGTAAAGCAAGTTGGCTGCTTCTTCACTTTTGATGAAATCCGCTTCGACCTGGGTGGTATGAGTAAAGGCGATCAGCTCGTCGTAAAAGCCGTCGACGTTGAGCAGTCCGATCGGCTTGTCGTGAACAAAAAGCCGGGACCACACCAGCATCTCAAATAACTCATCGAGGGTTCCGATTCCTCCGGGCAGCACGATAAACGCGTCGGATAAATCGGCCATGCGTTGTTTGCGCTCGAGCATCGTCTCGACCACCTCAAGCTCCGCAATTTTGGTGTGGCCCAGCTCGCGACTTTCGAGAAATGTTGTGATCACCCCGATGACGTGTCCGTCTTTCGAGAGAGCCCCGTCGGCGACCGCGCCCATCAGACCAACGCTGCCACCTCCGTAGACGGTGGTGATCCCTCGCTCGGCGAGGACACTCCCGGTCTCACGCGCGGCCAATTCGAAATTCGGGTTGCTCCCGCTGTGGGCGCCGCAGAAGACACCGATCGACTGAAAGGGGCTGGCCATGAATTGGGTAAGGGGGAGTCTATAACAAGCCCTTGCAAACAAATCCTCAAACTCTTGGAAAAAAGCGTTCGCCCGGGGCTGAGCCTTTCGGTTACGCTACAAAACGTTCCACCACGTAAGGCTCGACATGATTTCCCGACAATACCTCTTCACCGGCCGCGTCCAGGGAGTTGGTTTTCGCTACGCGACAAAGCAGCTCGCAAAGGGCTTTGATGTTGTAGGCTGGGTCAAAAATCTGGATGACGGCCGAGTCGAACTGCAGCTCATGGGCGACGAAGAAGAGATCGATGACTTCATCAGCGACCTGCATGACAGCCCCCTCGGCCATCACATTCAAGAGCAGGAACAGCGAAGTGTCCCGCCCCTTTCCGAGGCAAAAGGCTTCACCATCGTCTCTTGAAAAGCACTGAAAAACCTACATTTGCCGGATCATGAGCGACCTCGCTGTCGAAGTTACTAACCTCACCAAAGTCTTTGCGACGCAGCTTGGTAAAAACCTGCGCCAGGAGTATGTCGTGGCGGTCGACAACCTCTCCTTCCACGTCGGAGCGGGCGAGGTCTACGGCTTGATTGGTCCGAATGGTTCCGGGAAGTCGACGACGATGAAGGTGGTGCTCGGATTGATGGCGGCAAGCCAGGGAGAGGCAAAGGTGTTCGGGCTCGATAGCGGCGACATCCGAGCGCGAAACGAAATCGGGTTCCTCCCGGAAAATCCCTATTTCTACAAACACCTTTCGGGAAAAGAGACTCTCCACTTTTACGGCAAACTCTGTGGCCTGCGCGGCCGCGAGCTTAAAGACAGAGCGGCCGAGCTGCTTGATCTCGTCGGACTCGAATCAGCTGCAAAGCGTCGCCTCGGAGGCTACTCGAAAGGGATGCTGCAGCGCATTGGTCTCGCTCAGGCTTTGATTCAAAGACCTCGCCTCGTGATCCTCGACGAGCCGACCGCGGGGGTTGATCCGGTAGGCTCTCGTCAGATACGAGATCTCATCATCAAGCTAAGAGACGAAGGCATCACGATCTTTCTTTGCTCCCATCTCCTCGAGCAAGTTCAGGAGGTCTGCGACCGGGTCGGAATCATTTTCGAAGGCCGGATGAGGCGGGAGGGAGCCCTTGAGGAGCTGGTCTCGATTGAGGAACAGACCGCGCTCACTCTTGAGCATGCCAGCCCGGAACTGCTCTCGGGTATTCGAGGCTTAATCGAGCAGGATGATTCGGCCAGCCTTGTCGAAGAGGGCAAGCCTCGCACCACTCTGGAGCGACTCTTCATCCAGCTCGCGACCCAGAAATCTGAAAAATCTGACCAGGCATGAGCGAGCACTCAGCGACAGAAAACCTCAGCGGTGAGAACCCAGTCGGCTCGCCGCGACCTCGTGTGGCTGCTTTTTCATTCAGCCGGATCCTGACCATCGCTGGCGGGACGATTACGCAGTTGGTGAGGATGAAGACCTTCTACTTTCTGCTCGCTTTCGCGGTCCTCGCCACTGTCCTGACTGAAATACTCACCTTCCCGGACACTCCGGTGCGTCAATTGTCCCAGGTCAAGAAGGGGGTCTTCGGGGCGATGGATCTCTTTGCCTGGCTCTACACTATCACCGCTACAGCGCTACTGATCCCGAAAGATATCGAAGACCGCACTCTTTACACGATTCTCTGCAAGCCGGTACGACGGATTGAATATCTCTTCGGCAAGCTCATCGGCGTGCTAACGATCGTGGCGATCTCCTTGGTGATCATGTTCACGATTTGCTCGGCGATCATTTTCGCTCAGGAGTCGACTTTCATCGCTGCCGAAGTCGAGGCGATGCAGGCTGACTCGAGTTACTCACAGAGAGAAGTCGAACGACAGGTTGCCCTGATCCAGGAGCAGGGCGTCCGCCCGGAGCTAGCGGTTGCGGCGCTGGCGTCGTTTTTGAAGGCCGCCGTCGTCGCTGGGATGACTCTCTTTCTTTCGACTTTCGCCTCGAGCTCGCTCTTCACCATCATCGTGGCGGTGCTGCTGTTCCTGATCGGTCATGCCCACACTCTCGCGACGGGCTATTGGCTGGCCGAGTCTGGTCGAAACATCGTCGTCCAGCAGCTCGTCAAGGTCTTCAAAATCATCATCCCCGATTTTCAGATTTTCGCCTTCAGCGAGGGGATCGTCCTCGGTGAGGCTGTCTCGATGCCGCTCGTCGGCAACATGTGTTTGCTGACACTGGCTTACCTCGTGGTCTTTCTGCTGTTGTCTCTGCTTGTCTTTGTCGACAAGGAATTTTGAGCCGTCGTTTCTTGTGAAGCTTCTCTTTCAAAAACTGCCTCGATTCGTCTGGGTATTGATCGGGCTGATCGCCTTTGGGCTTTGTCGCGTCCCGGTCGAGAGGAATCTTCGGGAGCAGCTCATCGAGACGCATTTGTTGATCCCGCCGCCGGGACAATCAGCTCGCCAGCAGATGAGCCAGTCTGCCCTGATGGGACTACTCGGTGGGTTGCGGTCTCTCCTCGCTTCATTTCTCGTGTTGAAGGCACACGAGGAGTTTTCCTTCAAGCAATGGGATGATCTCAGGTCGACTTATGAGATCGTCACCAACCTTGAGCCGAGAGACGAATCACACTGGACCTCGGTTATCTGGCACATCGGCATCAACGCGACTGCGAATATGCAGATCGACGAGTCGATTCCAAAATTTGAGCGAGACCGTCGCTTTCAGGAGTATGCCTTGGAAGCCCTTGCGATCGGTGACAACGCTCTCGAGCAGCTTCCTGAATCTGTCGACATCCGCATGCAGATGGTCGAAGTCTATCGGGAGAAATTGAGGGACGATTGCGGGGCTGCAAAGCTCTATGGCGAAATTGTGAAGCTCCCCGATCAGCCGGCGTTTGCGAAGCGGTTCTGGGGCTATTTTCGGGCGCGCTGCCCCGGCGAAGAGCGGGAAGACTACGAATACCTCTTTGGACTCTATGCCGAGAGCAAAGGCAACCACCTCCCGACGCTGATCAAGGAAATCAAGATTCTCGAGGAAGAGCTGGCGGTGCCGCTCTATCTGCGTATCACCGACCCTGACCCCGACACTCTTGAGGGCAGACCAATGCCGGATATCTGGCGTCCCTGGCTGCCTTCTCTGCTTCCAGGCGGTATTATTTTGCCGTGAGCTAGTGAATGTGACTACGAGCGACGGTCCCCGTGCTGAGTGAGTGAAGCCGGGCTTCTTGATCAACGAGTAACGCAGAGTTGGGAAAAAAGGGCTGCGAAATCGCAAATCACCACGAGCGAAGCGAGCTCATTTGGAAATCCTCTGAACTTCTTTCTTTAACGAACTTAGCGTGAGGCACACTAGCTTTCGCAACTCGGCCTCTAGTTTCCGATACAGTAAAGCCACTCCTGACGATCCACCCCCACTTCCGCAGAGCGGATGAGAAGACTACTGCCGTAAGGAACGATCGAAGCAAACCCTTCGTCTCCGAGCGGGTTTTCCGATAGCTGCTCAAACTTCATCGGGTCAGCCCTCACGACAAAGGTGATCCCGCGCTCATTGGTAGCGTAGATCAAATCTCCAATCAGAAGCGGCGAGGCACTGACCGGACCACCCAGCCGCTCCTTCCATTTCTCCTCTCCGGTCTCAGCGTCCCAACAGATCATGATGCCGTTGTCGTTGAAAGTGTAGAGAAAGCCTTCGTGATAAATCATCGATTGCTCATAACTCTTGTCTCCGTTTTTCCAGACCACCTCTCCGGACTCCCCATCGCTCCGAACTGCGATAGTCTCTTTATTCGGAAAACCGCCACTCGCAAAGACGATCTCCTCGCTCCAGACCACGGTTCCGCAGGTGGCGCGGGATGAGCCTTCGACGTGCCAGAGACGCTCTCCACTCCTGGGATCGTAGGCAGCAATCTCATCGTCGCCACTCAAGATGATCTGATCTCGACCGCCGAGGTCAGTCACGATTGGAGACGAATAGCTGGTGGTGTCAGATCGCGGGGTCTCCCACACCTTCGAGCCATTCGAGAGATCAAATGCTGCCAGAAAACCTCCTTCAGCATATTCGGAGGCTATGATCACGGTCTCTTCAAAGATCGTCGGGCTGGGAGCATAGCCGAACTGATATTCCCCTCGATAGTCGCCGATTCGTTTTTGCCATTCCACCGCCCCGTCGAGTGACAGGGATGAAAGATAAAGGCCCTGAGTGTTGTGAAAAACCACGTAAATTCGTTGCCCATCCGATGCCGGGGTTGGAGTCGCTCCCGAATTCTTGCGGTGCATTCTCGGAAGCGGGCCGACATTGTGGATCCGCTCCTTCCAGCGAATCGCTCCATCGGCGCCGTTCAAGGCAAGCACCCACTGCGATCCCTCCTCCTCAACCGCAGTCGTCAGCACGATCAGGTCACCAATCACGATTGGCGAAGAAAACCCACGTCCGGGAATGCGACTACGCCATCGGATATTGCTGTCGTCGGACCATTTCAATAGTGGATCCTGTCTCGCCTCCACTTGATTCTGCCCACTCGGAACTCGCCACTGGAGCCAATCTGCAGCGGTCGAAGCTGCGAAAGGCGCGGCCGCGAGGAGAGCGACAAAGGCGATGAGAGCAGGTAATTTCGGATCCGACATAAAGCCGCTCAGCCTACTTTAGATTGGCGCTTTGCTCAAACCACAGAAGTCTTTTCCAAATCGACAAAGCCAGTCACACCAATGAGTTGCGGGGCCTTAAGAATACCGGAGAAAAGGATTGAATTGCCTGGTTCAACATCGCAGGTTCACTTGCAAAACACCCTACCTGCATGGCTTCCCCACAGCTCGATTCGGTTTTGACTAACTCTTCCCTCTATCGAGAATTTCTCGCGGAACGCGACGAGATCCTCCGTCACAAATGGCTGATTAGCGAAGAAGCCGGGAAGGATGTGGGATTCGAAGCCGCCCTGGTCGATTGGACACTCAATCACCGCAGTGGCTGGAAAAAGAAGTTCCTCAAGGAGCTTCGAAATCCCAGCTAAAAACCGACGTTGCGTTCTCGGGAGTTGCGTTCGCAACCTCGCGGTTTCTTGAAACTCCAGCCGGAGGCCTTCCAGGGGCCTCGCACAGTCGATACGGTAGCTCCACTGGGTTGCACCTATGACTCAAAGCGCCGCATGATCGTGCCGCGAAATCCTCAGCCTCGACTCTGAGTTTGCCCGCTGGGCAGCAAGCTTGACCGATGATCTGGGGTGATCATCCAGACCAGGTAGCTTTTAAACTCGGCCGGTAGCACCAGGCGCGGAAGCTCGTCGGCCCATTCGACCCTGGACCTCTCGAAACCAACCAGTTGATCGATCCGATCTTTCGCTTCGTAGCGAAAACCAAACTGCCACTCGAGCGCCGCATCAACCACGCTGGCGAGGGGATCGTCCGCTGAGATGAGGATCCCATCTCGCTCCAAAAAGAGACGCGCAGCGCGTTTTTTGCCGATGTTTGTTGCGATTCTCGCCATCAGCAGTCGGGTCGCCGTGATCCGATATTCCCGCTGCCGCAGACTTATAGCGGGCGGATCAAATCGTATCTGACCAGCAGCAAGGAACCCTTTGCGATCGCCTAACTCGCTCGCCAGCTTCTGCAGCGTTTCACCAAGCTTTCGCGACCAAGCCAGGATTTCACTGTCTGGATTGTGCTGCTCCAGCATCCAACTCTCCAGCGCGTCAATTGCGGCGACGGTGTCACCTTCCTCAGCAGCTTGTAGATAGACGTCGAACGCTGTCTTCTCCGAATCTGCTAAGCGGGGTTTCGCAGCTCGGAGCTTGGGAAAAGAATAAGCCACAGCCAATCCTTGTTCGAAGCGCGACGGTGTGATGGAGACAACCAATTCAGAGTACTCTTCGGTTTCCCCATCCAGATCTCCCCAGATCGACACTTCAGCCGCGAGACGTTCGCCTCTCATCAACAGCTCTGCTATGGGAACCGAAGTCTTCCAGTCTTTAAAAGGGTGATTTCCCGCGACAGTCTCTTCCGCGCTACTGTTTTCCGAGAAGATCAGGAAGCCGCCCAGGAAAACACCCAGATTGAGTAAAATCTGAAATCTTCGGGAATTCATTGTGCAATTTGTGGAAATTACACAAATGACGCACAAGAAAGCAATACATTCTATTCATAATTGCGGAAATTATTGATATTGATTATCAGAATTGCGACTACTGAGGCAACTTTGAAAGCTAGCTGCGCTGAGCCGATCCTAATGGCACCGCCCGCATGCCTCCCGACTGGATCTCGCGTCATGGTAAGAGTCTGGCAGCTTTAGCAGGCAAGAAAACTGCGACCACCCCACCTCGCGCCACGTTTCACGTTGATTCACCCAACCTTGGAGATTTTCTCGGGGGCTTCGGCAATCAAGAAAAAACACGCCCCCAGCCAGCAAGTCAGCCGCCCATCTGGGCGGATTCGGTCTTTCAATCGTCTCACTTGCCTCCCGACTACGATTCTGAAAGATCAGAGAGCGTTTCCTCGCCGACCGCCCGATGGATCTTTTGAGCGTGGGCAAAAAACTCGTGGGCTGGGCGATAATGACGGTCCGCGTAGGGGAAGTGCGAAAGCAGGTCCTCCGCTTCCTCAAAATGCTCGGCAGCGACCAGAGAGCGCACATCACTCTCAACAGCACCAGCAATGATGATCGGGATTCCAGGCATGAAGTCGCCGAGCTGCTGCCCCAGTTTCCAAGCTGCGGCAAGGTCACCACTGCGGTAAACCGCCATCGCGAGACCTTCCGCTGTCGCATGATTCGTCGGCTTGGCCTCTAGCGCGGTGAGAAACTGATCG
>JBCCBR010000024.1:0-14016 GCA_039033935.1 Verrucomicrobiota bacterium | reverse complement strand
GAACCCTGGTCTCGATCATATCGCTCGCATCGGGCATTTCGGGCGCAGCGACACGACCGGCGAAAAGGACTGAATTACCTGGCCCGAGCATGAAATAGTTAAAAGGGCGGGAGGCATCGAAGGTATTGGGATCGGAGGTGACTGTCTTTGGCACGACCGTTGCAGCCGTCGTCGCGACCGCTTCGACTCCTGTCTCGTCCAGTCTGACAGCAGCCTGGTGGTGAATCATATCGAGTCGCAGTCCCCCGATTGGGCTTAGCCCGGTGAAGTCGGCCTCATTGTGATCGAAGACTTTTGTGATACCCATCGATTCGAGAGCGGGCCGAGGATTGAAACCACTGCCAACCACAAACTTTGGGAATCGAAGCCGGATCTCGCGAGGCTCCGAAGAGTCAATTTCCGACACCCACATCTCGAATTGCTCACCGACCTGCCGCTCAACTTTACGGAGCGCCTTTGCTCCTTCCCTGCCTGGCAATACTGCGATCATCCGAAAACCCGCGCCGCTGAAGGGTATTTCGACCACCTTCGTGCCATCTTCGTGAACAGAGACCATCCGCAGCGAGCGGTTGTCCCTGAGGAAGCTGGCTGGAATCAGTTCCCCATCAAGAAGAGAGAAATCGGCAATCTCCGTGCGCTTCGGGTCAAAGCTCTGTGCCCAGGTTGCGGCGAGGTGGACAGCTGATGTCACGGCAAAACCGACCGGGGGGTTGAGGGACTCGGGCGACACCAGCGAGTTGATTCGCCCGTTTGTGACTTCTTTCCCCCAGTCATCTATGATCGCGACAGCATCGGCAGTCTTTGACCAGTCGAGCTCGACGAGGTTTCCAACGCCTCGGTCCTTTAGTAAATCGAGATAGTCTGCCCGGACCTGAAATTCGTCGTCGACCCAGAGTCCTACTCCTCGACCCATCGCGACTCCCCCACCCAGGCTGGCTTTGTCGACAGTCGCGACTGAGGCATCATCACCAGCGGGAGCGGACAGAGTGACCTCGGCTTCAGGATCCCCGCCCGCATACCAGTCTGCATATTGGCTGAACCAATCGGCAAACTCATCCGCCGTTTCGCCTCGAGTCCCCCACCAGAGCACCTGAAGTGCGTCTGTCAGGGACGCAGGTGCGAAGGTCAGATCGGCTGCGGTGGGCGAAAGGTCAGTCGGGTCTGACTGCCGGAAAATCGCTGAGGCAAGGGATATCGTCGCAGTGCGCTGCTGATCGGGGGTCAGCATATCAGGAAACGCATCTGGGGTCGCTACTGTCGGAGCCTCTGGCTCTGGAGCGCTATCGGGAGTCGGAGCTGTCGGCGCAGTATTTGGCAAATCGGTCTCCGCGACATCTTTACTGACAGCTTCGGTATCTGCTGAAGATACTTCAGACTCAACAACCGGTTCCTCTGGTGAGCTGATTTGGGATTCCGCAGCAAAATACAGGCCTGCAGAGGCCGCTAGAATCCCAGTGAAAAGTAGTGGAGTTTTGAATTTCATGGCTGATGCCCGCGCATCCGGGTAAGAGGTTATTGCTGAGATATGGGTGGAGAGGGAAATTTTGATGCAGAGGAATGTTCTTTTTTTGACTTTTATTTTAATCGTCGCCCGAACCTGACCTCGAGGCGGCCAGCGCCCCTGCAAACGCCTCTTTGCGCAAAGCCTGGAGATCAGCCTGCAGTTCATCAGCGACGATGAGGGCATCGAGCAGCGCATAGCTGTCAGCCGGCCGGCCGCTCGCAAGCCAGCTACGTGCCAGAGTCAGAATCTCTTGGTCACTTCGCTCAGTTGTCCAATCTGAACGGGGCTTCGCGTCTTGATCGAACCGCACTCCCTGCTCCGAGGTAGCGGTGCTCGTCTCCACCCGCACAATCACGCCGACAGCTTCGGAAGGAACAGACGCAGCCCAGACTGAGCCGTCTACGGGGGATGTTGCGCCGGCTTTTTGGAAGTAGACCGTCTCTCCATCAATCGATCGGACCTCAACTGCGGCGCTGCCCTGCATAAATCCCATCCAGAGAATTGGCGGGTCCTTTACAAGCATCTCACGGTCCGGAATCAGAATCGGCAACTGGTCGCTGATCCCGGCCGATTTTATGACGATCCCGTCAGAAGCATCGGGACCACCGCCACGCCAGACAGCATACGCTCCCGCAAAAACCACAAGCATCGCGGCGATTGCGACAACTCGGTTTCGCCACGAGGCTCGACGAGCAATTGAACCTTGCGCAGGGAATTCGGCAACCTGCTCTGTTTCGGGGGACGACCTGCTTTTCGAGGACGAGTCCTCCCGCGCTGCGCGCAACTGAGCACGCATTGCATCAGGCATCCCTTCGCCCTCTTTTGGCAACGCGCCTTCTACGCTAGTTGCGGCAGACCTATTGGCTCCAGACTCTTTTGCTGCTACGAAGAGCTCATTTTGTATCGCCTCGAGGACACGCGTCTCGGTGACGAGCTCAGGATTTTCCCGACACGCCTTCTCCCACTCAAGCCGCTCAGCGTCAGTGAGGGAGCCTTCGAGATATTTTGCCTGGAGGATTTCCATATTCCGGGTTTGATCTTTCATCGTGGTTTACCCTTCAGTTTGATGCACTCGATCGTAAAAATATCGAAAAATCCAACAGAGGTGCCACTCTGCGGGAAAGCTTCGAGCGCGATTATTCCCAGTCTCCCTCCTCGCGTAACTTCTTCAAACCCCGAGAGTAGTGACAGGCCACCGTTCCTTGAGGTTCGTTCAGAATCGCAGCGATTTCTTTGTAGGTGCATCCATCGACGAGCTTCATCTGAAATACGAGGCGCTGGACCTCACTGAGAGTCGCGATCATCTGCTCGAAGCGAGATTCTGAAGCTATCTGCGAAAGTGGATCGCTCGACTCGTCGATCGGCTCAAATCCCTCAACAAGGCCCGTTTCCTTGCGGCGCGCTCTCGTGCGTATGGCATCCAGGCTCTGGTTTCGAGCAATAGACCGAGTCAGATTTATCAGTTTAGCATAGCTCTCGACCTCAAAACGCCCGTCCATTAGCTTCGGGAAGAGCACTTCACCGATCGCCTTTGAGGCAAGTCCTTCCCGATCGATTTTCGGATCGCGCCGCACCAGGTGCCGGATCACTTCAAGGGCGGCCTCCTTGAGCCTCGGAAATACTTCGTCCCACGCCTTCTCGTCGCCGGCTTTCAAGTTGGCTAACAAAACAGCCTCGGACGACGCGCCTGATTCTTCACTCGGTTCCATTTGAATCCGCTGGCGGAGACCGTGTCACCAGCCTCCGGGTGTGTAAAGCAAAAGGGGCAGATTCTACGGCACAAAGTCTTCAGCGATTGTCGAGCGTCAGATTCGAGAATCCGAACCCCCTCGTTGCGACCACTTTTCGTGACGAAGAGGACACAACCCGAGCTTCAAGGACACCCGTCACTTCGTGCACTGGTCGGCTTTGGGTAAACTGATCCGTCCCCCGCGCTCCATAGTGCAGAATCAGAGGTGCCGTATCTCCTGGAGCCAGCTTGATGAGATAGTTCTGATCCCGAAAGAGCACTGTCGGATCGTTGGCCCGATCCACATACTCCATCCCGGTCACGCCGAGCAGTCGAAACCGATCTCCGTTATCGCCTGTGAGGCTTCCTCCGAGCGCCTGCCATTGCGACAAGTCGTCACGGAAATCTCTGTAGGTGTAGGGATCAGGATTGCTGGCGTAGAGGACCAGCGGAGACGCAGTCGTGTTTCGGACTTCGACGTTGATCGTGATATCGGAGGTCGACTGGACGGCTGAGTTCACCGACATCTCGATGCCGCCGACTGAAATTAAGGTCCTTTGCGAAGCAGAGTTGATCGCACTATCTGAGACAATTGGTTGGCCAGACGGCTGAGATTGGTCCATCGCGCCCGCCTGCGTGGCTACTACCTCTCTTTCAAGTTCAAGTATCCGCGAACGTAAACCGATCACTTCAAGACTATCGGCTCGCCCTTCCTCGATTTTGGCTTTCAGCGTCTGAATTTCCTCCCGCAACGCAACAACCGTTTCCGAGTCACCCGGAATATTTGGACTGAATCCTGGAACGAGAGGATACTGTTGAAATTCACTAAAACTAGTCCCTCGCCCATCAAAACGAAACCAGGCGGGCTGCTCTCTCCCGAGCGCTCGGGCGACATCACCGAAAACCTCACCAATACTGCCTCCACCTGATGAGATCCGGTCTAACAGAGCCGAAGTGAAGGGACTGTTGCGACCAACGCCATCTGACGCAGTGAATCCAGGAGCCGTTGAAAATACCAGCATAGCTCCATCAGGCATCTGCTCTTCGCTGACAGATGCTAACCCACTACCCTGAGAACGGGTCCTTAACCAACTCCTCGAGAGAGGGTTATTACGACAGCAGTCCAGCACCACGACTTTGAGCCTGACCCCAGACTCACCGAGATCATCTAGTAAAGTATCCAACGCGAGCGTCTCGAAAGGAAGCGCGTCCTCCCCCTCTTCATCGAGCAACTGAGCATCCGATGGGAGGAGATAATTTTCGCCTTTGACTTCAATCCCATGCCCTGCAAAAAAGACCATCGCCGCCTCTGCTTCGGCGATTTTCTCAGTGAACAACCGGACCGACCTGTGCATTTCACGGATACCCACATTTTTCGCGACAGTTACATTCCAACCTGCCCCTTTTAATGCGGCTCCGAGATCGTCGACATCATTGACTGCATTCGGGAGGTCGATCCCATGGGTGTATTCGCTGTTCCCGAATAAGAGCGCGTAATTTTGGCCGTCGCATTTACCGGAGAGTAAAAGAGCAACGACGACGGCGACGAGTGATCTTCGCAAACCCGGGAGTGACTTCATCGAAAAAGAGCTCCGCTCAACACCGAAACGATTCGCCAGTTTCCGGGTATTAGTTCCGCGGACCGCTTCACTTTTCCCGCAGTAGAGAGTATCCATTTGGCGATTTCCTTGGCACCCAGCCGATGAGCCGGACTTTGATCCAGTAGAAGCCGGAACTGCTGACTCGATTCGCGTCAATCACCTCGACCTGTGATCCTGTCCACATCTTCGCAAGCCGATTTCCTTTCAAACCGTAGTTTGGTCGGAGTGAAATGTAAGCGTCCGAGGGATCCCCTCCCCCATCCCAGGTGATCGTCAGAGTCCCGTCACCATTTGATCGCGCGTAGTCGTAGCTACGCGACGGCTTTCGAATCGCCATCCAGCCCACCATTCCGCCTCGAACCCACGGCACACCGGCTTTGATACTTTCATCAACGTCGTCCTCTTCAAAGAGAGAGACCGATTGCTCGTAAAGAGTCGCTGTAAAAGTTCCTCCCGGTTGCAAGCTCATCCCGACACTGTCACTTCCCACCGTGAAGCTCCGAGGCTGACGACGAACAGGTGGATCAGGTTGACCGTAGGGCCTCTCTACATCAGGCTGCATGCGGCCATTCCTGACCTGTCGTTCCAGTTCTTCCATTCGCCGCCTGTCTTCTTCTCTCTGTCTCCGGAGAATCTCCAGCTCTCTCTCTCGGTCAGAGTCCCATTGACTACTGCTCCCTGCCGCACCTCCGGTAAAACTGAAGGCGAGCCCCTGTTCGGTCAGCATGCTGTATTCGCCAGGAGTGTGGATCACAGCACCTGGTTCACTTTCGGCGAGGAGCCGGGACTGATACGCCACCTCCTGCCTCGTCTTCGCAAACACCCTCATGATCGTTGCGCCAGGAGCCTGAAGATTGCGGCACAGAATCTCCGTAAAAAGACCATCGTTTGCCTTCTCTCCCGCATTGGCCGAATACGAGATCAACATCCCCATCGGAGGATTCACCGAAGCCAATCCTCCACCCGATGTTCCGATTGTGCGCGTCCCGCTCGCACCCGACTCTCTCACTTCGAGAGGATTGTCGCGACATGCGTCAAGGATCACCACCTTAACGCCCGCCTTTGTCGCCTCGACATCATCGAGCAAATGCTGGAGATTGATTGACCTCCGAGAGAGAGACCGCTTGGTGCGCTCGACTGCCTCACCAAAGTCACTGACATCAATGTCTCGCGGCAGCAAAAAATTGACCCCGTGATACTCGATCCCGTGGCCCGCGAAATAGACCAGAGCACACTCTGCAAACTCAGCTCGATCGACAAATTCGGCGATCTCATCCGCCATCTCGTCGTAGTCGGCGTTTTCGACTAGCGTCACCTCGAATGGTTCCGCGAGTCCCTCAAGCGTATTTTTGATACGTCGAGCATCTGCCACCGCGACATTGAGCTGATTGCTCCGTCCCAGCTTGTCATATTGGTCGACTCCGATTGCGAGCGCAACGCGGTCGGCGCTCTCGGCTTTGCCCCACGCGAGGGCTAAGGTGAGTGCGAGGCAGACCGACCGGAGTGGGCGACGAGGTGGTTTCATGTCTGGCAGATGTGATTGCTACGACTGAGGACTTCTCGGTTTCAGTGGTAGATGGCTCTACTGAGAATTTTGGAAATAAGATTTAGCAATGCAACCGAGAAACGTCGCCATGTGATCTTTCTCCGAAGAGACCGTGATAAGCCCTTCCCGCTGCTCAAGTTTCTGCAGCTCAGCGGCGACGTTTGCCGGATTCTTCAAAACCGTGGGTCCTCCCCCGCTGCGGGCCAGTCTCACACTGGGAGGGGAAACGATTTCGCCCCCGTCGCGGAGATCTTCGAGGAATCGAAAGACGTCCAGCGTGATTCCCTGCATGTAGTGATACTGCCCGGAACGATCATAAATAAAGTGCGTTCTGATGCTGCGAAAACGATGCAGGAATCGTGCCCACGAGACTGCCATGACTGAGCCATATTGCTGCTTGTCCGACAGCGAATAGGCATTGTTCACCATCGCGTCAGAGACCGTCCAGGTGTCGAGACGTTTTCGCAGGAGACCAAACGCCTCCTCCTCGCTCAGCATCGCTTCGTGGATCGCGCGATCGACCCGTCCGGCCCCGGAAAAACTATGCAGGTGGAGTCGTTTCACCCCGCCGAGCTTCTCCGTCAGCCCGGTGCAAAGCTCGGCTATTTCCAGCGCAAGGAACCGCGCCCGCTCGTCATCACGCGACGATCGGTAGAGCGAGTGCCAGTCGTGCGCCGAGCAGAGTGGCTGCACCACGAGCAGGCCCGCATTTGTCTCCGCGAAGCCCCCGTCGAGCTGAGTCAGTTCGTCTTCGATCGATGGCTTTTTTCCGTTGCGAGCCGCCGCATCGTAGAAGGATGGCTTGTCGCCGTGCAGCAGGATCAGGACGTCGGAGATCGCGGCCCGATTTCCGACGACCGACAGCCTCACTCCCGAAAAAAACGACACCGCTCGGATCGCCTCTCCGAATTGGTAGTCGAGCGTGGTTCCCGACTCATTCGGGGGGACGACATCAGAGGCCTCGGTGATCACGACAGTTGAGACGGTGAAATCCGAGCCCGTCGCGGTCTGAGCAGGTGCCGACGAGACGGTCGCACCGAGCAGCGAGAGCAGGAGGGCAGCCCGAATCGATCCTGTCAGGGTGAGCCGACCGATCAGAAGGACGATATCGCTGGTTCGATCGCGGTGCATCGGCAGCCAGTTCCAAAGCATTCGGTCGTTACCTTGTCGAGAGATTTGCGGTGCGCGCCGGAGACTATGGGGGTTGCCGGAACTTTCGCGAAGTCGGGATCCTGATCCGTTTCCTGACTTCGATGAATGAGCCCCGCATCGTTTTGCTCATGGCATCAAACTTCATTTGAACTCGGCAGAGCGATGGGACCTGCGAGGACGCAGTTCCCTACCGGTAAAACAACAAGCTCGGGCATTACCAAAAAAAATTCCGACCGCTGCGCGGCTCGTTATCCTTTGCTCCCGACAGCTTTCTGGTTTCTCGCCCGCAGCAGCTCCTCCACTACGCGCATCCCTCGCAACCGCGAGGGGCCCGCGCTCCGTTCCAGAGCTGCTGCTTGCTTCTTGACCTCTCACCGGATCGCTTCGCTTTACTTGATCGAACTCACGGCGGGGCGGAAGCCGATACCGCTGCTGCGGTTCTCCGCCCTGCTCCCGACCCGAACCGCGGCGCGGCACTCGCGGGCGTCGTTGCTCCAGCTGCCGCCACGCAGCACCTGGTAGGTGCCGCCTTTAGCTCCCAATGGGTCCCGCTCGGTTACTCCTTCATACTCCCCATACCAATCCCTACGCCACTCCCACACGTTCCCATGCATATCATAAAAGCCCCATCCGTTCGGCTCATAGCTCCCCGCTTCTGCTGTCTTGCGCAAAAAAGGTCCCTCCGCTGCTCCTCCATACGGACTTCCCCCATTGAAATTTGCCTGCTCGCTACTCAGGCTATTTCCAAACCCGAATACAGTCTCCGTCCCCGCTCGACAACCATACTCCCACTGCGCTTCCGTCGGCAACGGATGCTCCCGATTCATCATCACCAGCCATCCCTGCACCTCCTCCCAACTCACCGTCTCAACCGGCAGATCTTTCGATCCCTCAAACTTACTCGGATTATTCCCCATCACGCTCTCCCACTGACCCTGCGTGCACTCCGTCTTCGCCAGCCAAAACCCTTTCGTCAGCACCACACGATTCTGCAACTCATCATCGTCCCGCCCCTCCTCATCCGCCGGGCTCCCCATCAAAAATCCCTCCTCTCCCGTCGGAGGACACCACACCATTTCAATCCCCCCAAAACTCCGCACCTCCCCTGCTCACGTCCCCTCCATCCCCAGATCCGCTCCAAAGCCTCCCTCTTTTTCAGGCTCGGTCCGCACCATCGCACTCTCCCGCTCCGCCTCTCGAGCCTCCATCTCCGCTATCCGACGCCGCAGCTCCGCCATCTCGGCACTCTCTCCGGTCTCATTGCCTCCGGGGTCACTGAAGATGAAGTCCAGTCCCGACAGATCCAGCTTGTTGTATTCCGCCGGCTCGTGCCGCACCCGGCGATAGGCGAGCGGCAGTCCCTTCGCTGCATCCTCGGCCGCCCATGCAGTCGAGATTTCCCGCACCTTCTGACGGGTCGAGGCGAACACTCGCAGGATCGGTAAGCCGGAGCTCTCAATCTCCTCGGCGAGCACCGCGGTGAAGAGCCCGTCGTTGGCTTTTTGACCGGCATCTGCCGAGTAGCTGATCAGCGTCCCGCTCGGAGGGGTCACCTGAGCGAGCCGACTCCTCCCGCCGACCACCGAGCGGGTCCCGCCAGGGCTTGCTGCCTCGAGCGGATTGTCCCGACAGCAGTCGAGCACCACCAGCTTCACCTTCGCCCCGGTCGTGTCGAGTGAGTCGACCAGATCCTGGAGCGAGAGCGCCTCGTTGCCAAGGCGACGTTTCATCCGGTTCACATCGCTGCTGATCGCGTCGATGTCGGTGTCCCGCATCAGCAGGTAATTCGTCCCGAAATACTCAATCCCGTGACCCGCGAAGTAGAGAAAAACACACTCGGCTCCTTTCGCCCGGTCGAGAAACTCGTCGAAGGCGTCTTCAGCAGCATCCTACTCGACATCGGTAAGCAAGGTCACCTCAAACGCCGGATCGAGGCCCTGCAGGGTTTTCGCGATCCGTTTCGCGTCGCTCACTGCGACTCGGAGCTGAGCATCCTTAGGCAGGTGGTCATAGGCATCGACCCCAACGATGAAGGCGACTCGCTCGGCGGCCGCGCCTGAGGCAGCTGAGCCGACGATGGTGAGAAGCAGCGCAGAGAAGATAGCAAAGCGGGAAAATGGCATGGCGCGATGGATCCGTGTGTCGCTCTTTCATTGTGGCAGAGCCGCGATTTGATGCAAGTATCGTGGATGTTTTGAGTTTCCGGCTCCCGTGAGTGTGGAGCGGTATTAGCGGAAAATTCCTAAGCCGTGTCTCGGGGCAAGGAGCAAAACGACGTTCGCTCTGAACATTTTGCATGTTCAGCTACGGAGTGGCGTTCTCAGTGGTCCGTTTCAAAATGGCGGTTCGGCGAACGATTCACAAAACCCGACTCATCGCATTAATCAAAAAATGCCCCGAAGACGATCGCGAAGGCATTCTCCGAAGATATACCTGCACACCTCTTATTAGCCGCATGAATCTCTTTCGCGAGTCAGTGATTAGAATTCGGCAATCAGAGCAGGGCGAAAACCAAGGCCGCCATAGCGTTGGAGCCCAGGTATATTGCCGCTTCGATCTGCAGACCGACAGAACTCACCTGAAAGGAGCCAGCCACCACCTCTGTAGACCCGAACTGAGCCTCGTGCCGGACCTCGCGGGTCACGCTGTCCGTCCTGATCGTAGTTCCCGCCCTGCCAGTCAGAACACCACTCCCAAACATTCCCATGCATGTCGTGGATTCCCCAGCGGTTTCCTGGGTAGCTTGCAACTTGCACCGTCTTCCCAAGATCTGGTCCCGCCTTTGCCGCCCCGTATGGAGAGTCACCTGCGAAGTTTGCCTGAAGACTACTCAGCGAATCTCCGAAAGCAGTAGCTGTCTCGGTCCCGGAGCGACAGGCATACTCCCATTGCGCCTCAGTTGGCAAAACCCATTTCCAACCGCCTGGCAGGGGTTGCCTTGCATTCATTGCCGCCAACCATTTTTGCACATCGTCCCAATTCACATTTTCAACCGGCAGGTTCTTCGAGCCCTCATGATAGCTCGGATTACTCCCCATCACGCTCTCCCACTGACCCTGCGTGCACTCCGTCTTTGCCAGCCAAAAACCTTTAGTAAGGATTACGAGATGTTGCACCTCATCATTTCTTCTTAACTCCTCGGTCTCCGGACTTCCCATCAAAAAACCTTTCTCACCAGTCGGAGGGCACCACACCATCTCAATCCCTCCAAAGCTCCGCACCTCCCCCGCTTGCGTCCCGTCCATCTCGCGGCCTCCTCCATATTCTCCCTCAATCTTGGTCACAGTCGGCACCACGTCTTGGCCATCGACATCGCCCATGTCTGGCACTACCCGATCACCGGGGCTTGTGCGTGACTGAGTTTCAGTTGCCGCGAGACTCGCTTCCATCTCCGCTATCCGGCGCCGCAACTCCGCCATCTCGGCGGATTCCGCAGATCCTCCCCCACTTCCACCTGCGACCGGCACAATCACCGTGCTGTTCAAGGCCACCAGCGACCGACTCGAATCGTCGAATCTCACAAAAAAGTCCCGCTGCAGCGTCTGCGTCGTCGTCGTCACGATCTTCATGAGGCTCCCACCCTCGCCGAGAGCCGAACTGAATGCTGTCGTAAACGGACTGTTCTCCCCTTGCCCATCAGGGGCCGTTTTCCCAGCTGCGGCTGAAAAAATGAGCAGTGATCCGGAAGGCAACTCGTCTTTGGCGACTTCGGCGAGCCCGGCGTTGCCCCGATCCCGCAGCCATGACCGAGACGGCAGCGGGTTATTCCGGCAACAATCCAGCACCACCGTCTTCAGTGGAATGCCCGACTGCCCCAGCGCCTTCATCACCTGAGCCAACCCGATCGCTTCCGCGTCGAGGTCGTAGACCGACTCCAGCTCGGCATCGACCGGCAACAGGTAGTTTTCCCCTTTGCTCTCAATCCCGTGACCGGCGAAAAACACCATCACCATCTTTGCGGCACCACCATTCTCCGAAATCGCTCCCAGCCCGGCCCGCATTTCCCGAGCACCGGCATCTTCCAGCAGGGTAACATCCCAGCCCCCTGCCTCGAGACGAGCCGCCACTGCCTTCGCATCGTTGACCGCGTTCTGCAGCGGGATGCCATGCTCGTAGCGATTGTTGCCGATCAGCAGCGCAACCTTTTCAGCTCCCTCGGTGACCGACGGAATCGGGAAAAAGCAGAGTGCGATCGCGAAGAAAAACCAGTGTCTCATCATCTGTCAGAAAATTGCTCCATCGGACTATAGCAACAACCCTTCAATTCGATGCCACAAAATCTGCGTCAATCAGCGAAATCTGCGGATCAATCAACGGAGCCCCTCGCAATCCCCATTCATCATTGAAGCGCCTCAGCCACCGCATCGAGAATATGCTCGGCAAAGAGCTCCATCACCTCTGGCCCCATGCTTGTCTCCGTGCCATCGGGCAGAATCACTTTCCCGCCGGTCACCGGCGTGTGGATAAAGAGCACAACCCGCTCGGCCTCCTCGCCCGCATCCACCTCGGCCTGCAGTAAATTGAACAACATCTCTTCACAGAGGTAGTTACCGGCTTCCTTCGATGACCTCGCTGGCACGCCTCGGTCCTGCAACGCGGAGATCAGTTTCCCGACCGGGAAATCCGACTTCAGTCGCTTTGCCGCTCCATTACGAATGAGCGGATCCGCTGCCTGCTCCCCGGCATTGTCGCGCCCCCTGCCGCGCTGATTGTCTGCCACCGTCTCAATCCAGAACGCACGGTTTTTCCCCTCGCCGAAAGCGAGCCAAAGTTTCCATGGCGTCTCTGACTGCTCGGAGAGCACTTTCTCGGGCGCTCCCCAGATAACGGGGACTTCGAGCAGCGTGAGCTCACGATCCGGATGAGCCGCCGCGATTGCTTTCGCCGTTTCGTAAGAGGCATTGACGTTGCGCCCCCCAAACGGCTCAAAACCTGAAACGATGATCGGCTCCAGCTGGTCAGCACCCTGAAGTGGTCCGGCGAGAACCGAGGCCGAGAACACGAGAAGATAAAGACGAGCCTTCATTGCACCTTGAATCGAAACGTTCCACGCGAGCTCCGCTGGTTGGGAAAATACCACTCTCCCGAAAACTCTCCCGTATTCGGACTGTAATCCCCCTCGTATTTCACCGAATCCTGCCGGAAGTATTGATAGGTTTTCGTGAAATCGAAGCGGATACCCCCATCAGCGTAGATCCGCAGTTGTCCCTCGACGTTCGCGTGGATGTTTCCGTCGGGGCCCTTGGTCCCGAAGTTGGCATACTCTTCGACAATCCTGCCGACAAATCCGTTCCTTCCATCGTGTTCCAGGTCCAGCACCATGGCTGCGGTCGTCGAGCGCTGCGTGTAGGTCCCCACAAAGCGAGTTGGGAGGCGAGGTGGTTGCATTTCCTGCAATTCTTCCAAACCAAGACGAGCGAGCATATTCAGATCGATCAACCCAGTCGGCTCAAGACCGTTGGCTCGTTGCCAGACCACGATCGCTCCATGTGTCCCCGGCCCCGCTGAGCCATCGATGATGCCATCGTAGAGGCCCATTTCCTGGAGACGTTCCTGCAGACTGCCGAGGATGCGACTCTTCGAGTAGGCGTTGTAATCGCGGTAAGGCGACACCGAAAACAAGCCGTCAATATCGCGAAAGCCACGCTCTGGTATTGGTGGAGCCGGCGGAGAGCCGACTTCCGGTGTCATCACCACGGCTGACTCCGGCGTCGGCTCAGGCACTGGACTGACCGGAGGCGATGGTGGTCGGTCCGCCATGTTTGGGCCAGAGGTTGTCGCCGAGTCCCCCGACATCTTGAACAATCGAAAAGCCCGTCCCGCTCCGTCAAATTTAATCCACGGTATTTGTCGCTCTGCGGTCGCGCTGGCTACCGTGTCGCTCACTGCGAGAAAGGCATCAAAGGCACTCACGCCCGGCTCCGGCAAATGCTGCATCAGAGCCGAGGTAAACGGACTGTTCCCATCGCGTCCATCCAACGCCGGTTTACCCGGGGCCGCCGCGAACATGATCATGGTCGCGTCGGGCAGCTCGACATCGCTGACCTCGCCAAGTCCACCTTCTCCGACGCTGCGCGTCAACATCCAAGAGCGGTTCAACGGATTGTCGCGGCAGCAATCGAGGATTAGCAGCTTCGCCGGAAGTCGGGTCGCATTGAGATCGTTGAGTAGACTGGGGACCGATACCGTCTGGGAGCGGAGTTGGGCCGCATTGTCAAGACGAGCATCAATCGGCAGCAAGTAGTTCTTCTGATCGACTTCGACCCCATGGCCTGCGTAGTAGATCAGGCCGACCTCTGCGCTGCGGGCCCGTGTTTTGAATTCGTCGAGCGCTCCGTAAAAACCGTCGATGCCAAGATTGCGGTGCAGCAGGACCTCGAACCCACAGTCTTTGAGAACGGCGGCGATGCTCTCGGCGTCGTTGACCGCGTTGTTGAGTGGGACTCCGAAACGGTAGTCATCGTTGCCGATCACGAGGGCGATG
>JBCCBR010000023.1:0-14016 GCA_039033935.1 Verrucomicrobiota bacterium | reverse complement strand
CCCCTTCTCCAAAACCCGCAGCGGAGACGGTTGCGGTGTTTGCATGTTCCCGGAGCCAGTCTCCAGCCGCCAGTAATGTCTGAATTTCGTAGCCGATGACGTGACGTCCCATCTGAAAAGCCATCCGATAAATCCACTCCCGATGCGTCTGATTTGAACGTCGCAACCGAACGTCCTGATTCTCGCCCGAGTAGATTCCTCGACTGATTGGAGTAGCGATCAGGACATGGAAACCAGCTTCGGCAAACCGAGCTCCGATTCGCTGTTTCGAAGGGAGCGCAGAGGTCAGGCCAAGCAGATCTTCCGGGCTGTGGTCACTATCCGGCATGATCACAACTCCGGGTGGTGCGACAAGGTCGGGGCCTTTGGAAACTGGCATCACGTAGAGGCCCTCGGCAGTGAAACCGTCGAGGACGTCCCATCGCACTTGGTGGACCTCGAACTGATCCGATTCGGCAACGAGAGAGGTCGGCACCTCTCCATCAAGATCTGGAGCAGCATCGGTCACAAATTCGAGGCGTGGAGTGAGACGAGTGTCAACCACTCCGAGACGCTCCCGCAATAGCTCGCGCTGGCCCTTTATGTCGTCGCGATTGAACAGGGGGGGATTGCGACGGGCTTCTTCAATCTCGCGCTCCACGAAGCGATGGGCCTCATCCATCAGACGAATCGAGATATCTTCATCAACCCAGTCCAGTGGGATCGTTTCTGGGAGGGGCGCTCCTTCCAGAAGGATTGGTAAAGAAAGCAGGAGAAAAATTATTACCCTAGAATTTGGCCTCGCAGTCATAGCCTTGGTGAAAATCTGTCGGCCCGTGAGAGTAGACTTGCAATCTTCAAGATCGCTCCGCGCAAAGCCGGACTGATCACCCCACGAAGAAACTGCATCAGTTAGTCGAGCCGATACGCAGAGTGTTGTCTCCGATCCCGATCCTTATCCGGTCCAAGGGCATCTCAGTGTAAAAAAACCTGATACTATCCTCAGGAGGAAGGCCGGATCGGACGGGGTGCCCATAAAATTTTAGGGGATATTTTCAGATCTGTCCGAATTTCCAGACATTAAGGTTGATTTATTTTTAATATACCTGAACTTCTCATGAGGCGTTACTCATCCTGCCCATGAAATTGAGAAGTCCCCACATCATCGCCCTCCTTGGTCTTCTGGCTCTGAATGCTCTTGCGTTAGAGAAAGACAAACTCACTGGCCTGCACGGACTCGACTCATTTGTCGCTGCGAAGCAGCTTCAGCCGGGCGAGCGAATCATCGGGATGGTCGGATTTTACGGGCAGGATCAACCGCAGCAGTGGTTTGTGCTGACGGATAATCCGGCAAAGGGAAGCGCTCTTCGGGAGACAGTCGTTGCTCAAGGCAAGATCCTCGCCGAACGGAAATTCCGCCGTCTCCCGGGGCAAGACTTGCCAACGATTCCGCTCATCCGAGAAAAGTTGAAGATCGATTCGACGCGCGCTTTTGAACTGGCTAATCGAGAGGCCGATGCCAATAAAGTTGGCTTTGAAAGTGTGCACTATCAGCTCCGCTGTCGAGATATTCGAGACGAGCCGGTCTGGATGCTCAACCTGCTCGATGAGTCGCACGCGTCTGTCGGGGTCGTCTACATTTCAGCCGAGACGGGGAACTTGCTGAGAGTTACCTGGCTCAAAGCGCCGGCTGAGAGCTTCACGACCACCCCGCAAGCTGAGCGCAACGGCTAGGGGTAGGGAATCGTCGAGCGGAGCCAGACGACGGCTTGAAACCCTGGACGTGAAAGGTCTTGGTCTGCTTCTGGGGTATCGATTTGCGGCGAATTGTCAGGGTTCGCGGAGCGTCTCCCCCGTGATCCGAAATTCCCCGACTATTTTCAGGGTTTTGCTTGTCGGCTCTGGCCTGCTCTGCCACCGTCCCCGGCATGAAAGCTGAAACCCTCTGTCTCCACGGTGGACATCAACCGGATCCCACCACCAACTCTCGTGCGGTGCCGATTTATCGCACGAGTTCTTTCGTCTTCGACTCGACCGAACACGCTGCAAATCTGTTTGCTCTGAAAGAGCTGGGAAACATCTACACCCGGCTCATGAATCCGACGACAGATGTGCTCGAAAAGCGCGTCGCGTTGCTCGAAGGCGCACCCGAGATGGGCGGTCTTGGCGTTGCCTCGGGAACCGCCGGGGTCTTCTACACAATGATCAATCTGGCCCAGGCCGGGGATAACATCGTTTCGGCGCGCAACTTGTATGGGGGCAGCTACACCCAGTTCAACGACATCCTCCCGGCACTTGGAATCGAGGTCCGATTCGTCGACTCTCGCGATCCCAAGGCTTTCGCTGCCGCAGCAGACGAGAAGACACGGGCCTTCTTTTGCGAAACCGTTTCAAATCCCGCCCTGGAGGTCACCGATCTCGAAGCGGTCGCCAATGAAGCGCATGCTCTTGGATTGCCTTTCGTGGTGGATTCGACCTTTTCAACTCCCGCTTTGACCCGGCCGATTGAGCACGGTGCCGATATCGTCGTTCATTCCTTGACCAAGTGGCTCGGTGGGCACGGCAACGGAATCGGTGGTGTCGTGATTGATTCCGGTAAATTCAACTGGGGTGGGGGGAAGCACCCGCTCTTCGATCAGCCAGACAATTCTTACCACGGACTTCGCTGGGGGCACGATCTGCCTGAGCCACTCGCGCCTCTCGCCTTCATCTTGAGAATGCGGACCGTTCCATTGCGGAATCTTGGTGCCTGCCTCGCTCCTGACAATGCGTGGACTTTTCTTCAAGGAATCGAGACGCTCACTCTGCGAATGGAGCGACACTGCGAAAACTCTCTTGCCGTTGCAAAATTTCTTCAGGGACACCCGTCGGTTGAGTGGGTGCGCTATCCAGGTCTCGAAACCGACTCCGAGTTTGAGCGCAGTCAGAAATACCTCGAAGGCAAAGGTGGAGCCATGGTCGTATTTGAAATCAAAGGCGGTGCCGAGGCTGGGCAGCGATTCATCGAGTCGCTCAAGTTGTTCAGCCATCTTGCCAATGTCGGTGACGCCAAGTCTCTCGCGATCCATCCCGCGACGACGACACACAGTCAGCTCAATGAAGAGCAACAGGCGGCTGGTGGAATCACGCCGGGTCTCGTGCGCCTTTCAATTGGCATTGAGCACATCGATGACATCGTAGGCGACCTTCAGCAGTCCTTGGCGTAGTTCTGAAGAGATCTTGATCGGCTCCGCTCAGGAACACGATTTCAATCATTTCGATTGGCGAAGCTTCTCCTTCAACTCGGTGTGGCTGACAAAACATTCTGTGTCCTGGCCGGGACACAGAATGTTTGAGGGAATTGCAAATGGGTGAGCTGGCGAGGCTTGTTTTCCGCCAGCGAGATTGGTCTTTGCGCTCTCGAAAAGCTTCGGACTAGGCCAAGCCGATGCGCTTCAGGATTTCGACCAGAGGGATCTGTAGACCGATGTAAAAGTCACCGAACTCGGCGTAGAGGGCGCTGACTTCGTCGAACCTCATCTCGTAGACGATTTCCTTGATATCCTGGGTGTTGTTTGAAAACAGCGTCACGCCCCACTCCATCTCATCAAGACCGGTCGAACCAGTGATCAGCTGGCGGACTCGGCCGGCATAGCCCCTCCCGACTCGGGCGTGACCCATCATGAGCTCGCGGCGCTTTTCAAAGTCGAGGTGATACCAGTTGTGGGTTTCTCCACGACGCTTTGACATCGGGTAAAAACAAAACACCGGCCAATCCGGCATGTTAGGGTGCAATCGATCGCTATTGTATTTCGCCATGCGACGTTTGAATTCTTCAATTTTCTGGAGGTATTCCGCACTGTCTTTCTCGAGTCCCTCTTCTGAGACGAGACTTTCTCCATAGCGCTCTTCGGTCGTGGTGTATTCGCTGAGCTCCGTCATGCTCAGGTAGCTGTAAGTCGGGACGAGGACATCGGGTCCGAGAGCGCGCTCGAGTTGTTTCTCATATCGGTTAGCCCGATGGAGGTCGTCAGTCAGGATCATGAATCCGAGATCTGATTTCGGGGTCAGCATTGAAAAGGCGAGCACTTGCGCTGACTCTTCGTCACGGATTGAATCGATCAGGTCGATGAGGGCTTCTCGACCCGCTGCCTGGGCAGCTTCGGGCAGTGATGCCCAGAGTGACTGATCGACTCGGTAAAACAGATGGAGGACGTGCCACCCCTGATGGGGGACGATCGGCTCGAGAGATAGGGAAGATTCGCTCATGGCAAAAAATGAAAGGCGGTAGCTGTTCTGGGCGTAATGTTGTCGGCTCGGCGGGACACAAGCCGTGTTTAGAGACTGTTGAAATAATGACCCCGGTCGGATTCGCAGCCGCTTTCTCGGCTGGTGAGGCGTGAAATTTGCTGCGGGCCATAGCTCTCAGCAAATTTCACAACGAAGTCCAGGCGACAAATCGGCAAGAAGCCTCCGGAAGGAGTTTTTCAACAGTCTCCTAAACGGTTGCGTCCAGTTCAAAAGAAAATTACGATTTACGGAGTAAGAAGCTCAGATCTGCTCATGGCTGACCTGGTCGACAGATACGAAGACAACACGGCTGGTGCCTATTACGTGGACGATCAGTGCATCGACTGCGATCTCTGTCGAGAAACGGCTCCCAAAAACTTTACGAGGAACGACTATGGCGGCTATTCTTACGTCTACAAACAGCCGGCAACTGCCGAAGAGGAAGCGCTCTCTGAGGAGGCGATGGATGGTTGCCCGGTCGAGGCAATCGGAAGTGACGGGGACTGAGTCTCCAGCTCATACCAGCAACGGAGCCGCAGCTTAATTTTTGTCGATTGATCCCAATGCCTGTCCGTCATCGCCAATCCCATCGAGATCTGAATCGAGAACGAGTGCTCGCCGAGTGGCGCGGCTATTGGGAGCCAGAGGATGATGCCAAGTGGACTCGTGAGGCGAGCGCGGTGGTCAGCTCAGCGATGAAGGATCTGGGCTTGAAGCAGCGTTTTGACGAGGAGCAGATTTTCGAAGCGTGGGTTCAACTAGTCGACCCCTTTACCGCGCAGCACTCGCGTCCGGTTTCCCTCGAGCGGAAAGTCCTATTTATCCAAGTCTTGCACTCGACCGTCTTCTATGAGTTGGAGCGAATGAAGGGGGCCATTCTGGCGAAAATGCAGGAGCAATTTGGGGTCGCTCACATTCGAGAGGTGCGCTTTCGTCTCGGGTAGTAGGGTATCATGAGCGACGAAATCAAGATAAAGGGTCTTCGGGTCGTGTCGACCATCGGAGTTCCGGACGAGGAAAGATCTCGGCCGCAAAGTCTCGCTGTTAATGTTTCGATCCGGCCAGGGAGATCATTTGATGAGTTGAACGACGACCTTGCCGGGACCGTCGACTATTTCGCGGTGAGCGAAGCGATTCGCGATGCCGCAGCTACGGGTGAGCGGCGTCTCATCGAAACGTTGGCGAGCGATCTCGTCGATGTTGTGCTGGACTTTGAGCAAGTGGCCTGGGTGAGGGTCGAAGTAGAAAAATACATTCTTGCCGACTGCGACGCAGTGTCAGTCGCAACCGAGCGAGCACAGCCGAGAGCTTAATTAGGGATTAACTGGTGATGAAGATTTCAAAACGTGGTTGGATTGGTGGGCTTGTCATCGTCGGCTTGGTCGCTTCTCTCCTTCTCATTGTCTCAGTGAGCCGGGCAGGGTATGAAACAGCTGCTTACACGGTGGTTGAAAAATCGGGCAAAATCGAGATTCGGGATTACGAGCAACTCGTCATTGCTGAGACGACGATGTCTGGCGATCAGAACGGCAGCTTCATGCGGCTTTTCCGCTACATCTCGGGTGACAATGAGGCGGAACAGAAAATTGCGATGACGACGCCCGTCTTCATGCCCGGCGGAGAGGAGGGGAAAACTTCAAAAATGCAGTTCGTGGTCCCGGCCGAAATCGCTGCGGCAGGTGCGCCCGCAGCAAGCAGCGATTCGATTCGCCTCAAGACACGCCCCGCGGGACGCTACATCGCGATCAGATTCAATGGACCAAGCACGGCTGCGAATCGGGCCGAACATCTCGAAAAACTGAAGGCTGAAGTTGAGAAAAGAGGCCTCAAGATCTCGGGCGGCCCGATCTATGCCGGCTACGACCCGCCGATGACTCCCGGTCTGCTTCGCCGCAACGAGGTCTTGTTCCGATTGGCTCAGTAGCGGCTCGGTCTCTCAGTGGCTTGACCCTTCCTTTCGATTACAGAAATATCGGCGCGATGAAAATCGACGCCCACCAACACTTCTGGGACTACTCGGCCGAGGAATACGAGTGGATCGACGACAGCCTCGTCGCCCTGCAGCGAGATTTTGCACCGATCGATCTCGAGGGATGCCTTGCTGAAGCGGGGATCGATGCGGCGATTTCGGTGCAGGCGAGAACCAGTTCGGAGGAAAACCAGTCTCTGCTGGCACATGCTAAAGGGAGGAATTCGATTGCCGGAGTGGTGGGATGGGTCGATCTCACAGCTCGTGATGCGATTGATCATGTCAGTGCATTTGCAGCCCAAGACAAGGCGGTGGGACTGCGCGAGGTGTTGCAGGGTAAGCCGGAGCGAGACTTTTGTTTGCGGGACGACTTCAACCGAGGACTCGATTCTCTTCAGGATTTTGGGCTCTGCTACGACATTCTGATCTATCGCGATCAGCTTGGTTTTGCATCGGAGATGGTCGACCGCCATCCGACCCAGGTTTTTATACTCGATCATATCGCAAAACCTGTGATTGGAACTGGCGGCGTCGACCTAGAGTGGAAGAACGGTGTCGAGTCGCTTGCCCGACGCGAGAATGTGGCCTGCAAGGTCAGTGGCATGGTCACTGAATGCAGCGAAGACTTCGAGATTTCAGCGGAGTCTCTGCGCCCCTGGTTTGATGTCGTGCTTAACGCTTTTGGGCCAGACCGGCTCCTCTTTGGGAGTGATTGGCCGGTCTGCCTCGCGCGATCGACTTACCAGCACTGGGTCGATCTGGTATCTGACTGGAAAGCAGACTTCAGCCCGGATGAACGCGCTGCAATCTGGGGGCGGAATGCGGCCCGTTTCTACACAATCGGATGATCGGAGGAGTCGGTCGCGGATCAGCAAAATTTGAAGCGGTGTCTTCCTGCGGAGCATTCCCAGAAGCACTTTTTCGCAACTTTTGGCCTCATTACTTTCTGCTGGAGCCGTCCTCAGATTGATCGATGTTAACTCCCTGCCTCGATGCGACTGATCCGTCAGACCTTCATTATCCTCTGCGTGCTTGTCACAATCGCTACGTTGTGGGCGGGCATCTACACTCGGAGGGAAGGCTTCACACAGAGTTGGAGGCGGGTTGTCGAAGAGGAATTCGAGAAACGAGGCTACCACGTCGGGATTCGGAAAATTACTCTGGGTGCCTTTCGAGGTCTGGTTGCCGAAGATGTGGTGTTCTACCGAGACGCCACTCGTGTGCAGGAACTCGCCGTGCTCAACGATATCTATCTCGACGTTGATCTCAGTCGGATTCTGAGCAAAGAAGTTTCGCTCAACACCCTCGACGTTGATCGGGCTCGCCTTGCCTTGCCGATCGACCCAAACGATCCGTCGAAGGGAGACTTGGTCATCGAGGAGCTTTCGGGACGGATCGCGGTGACCGAGAGTGTCATCGAAATTCTCAAGACCGAGGCAGTCATTTCCGGCGTTGAGATTTCAGTGCAGGGCTCTTTGCTTCGTCCTCCCGCCTCGCTCGATGAGGAGGATGACGACGGATCGAGTCCTGACTTAAACCCGATCCAAGGCTACCAAGAGCAGGTCATGGCGGCACTTGCGACGCTCGAGCAGCTCGAATTTCTCGAGGGGCGCCCGCGAGTCGAAATCGAATTTCGAGGCGATCTCAAAGACCTTGCCACGACGACGGCAGACTTGCGGATCGATGTTCCGCGGTTTCGAAAAAAGGGGCAGGGGCACGAGGTGGCATCGGCAACTTTACGAGGGCGCTTTGACGGTCAGGACCAGCGTGCCGTGATCGAGGAATTGTCCCTGACCGATGATGAGGGGCAGTTCGTCGCCAGTGGCGAATGGTCGAGAGCCCGCAATCAGTTTACCTACCGGATCGAGTCGGATGCTGACGTGGTCAGACTGGTCAATTTGTTTGTGGAAGACAAGCGCCTTGGGGAGGTGGTGTTTTTCTCTCCCCCGGTCATTCAAGCGGAAGGCAACATCGAGTTGGACCAATTGTTTGGGGATGGAGAGGTCGTCGGGTTTCCCGGTTCGGTCATGGGGGAGCTGTCAGCCGACCGCCTCGTCAGCCGTGGTAAAGTCTTCACAGGAGCGAGCTGCGGATTCAGTCTCGAAGGCGAGCGTTTTTACATTCGAAACCTCCGTCTCGATCACAAGTCGGGGATCGCGTTTTTAAACCTCAAGTATGATCCGGCGCTGGAGGAGGATGCCTTACGATTTCAGACCGAGGTGAAAATGGATCCCCTGGTCTTTCGGCCATTTTTCGATGAGAACGGTCGGAAATTCCTCGACGCCTGGGGTTTCGATGAGACATCGACGGTTTACTTGGCTTTGGAAGGAGTTGGTCCAGGCTGGGATGCCAGCACTTGGTCGGGTCAGGGGATTCTTGATCTGAGGAATTTCCGTCTCAAGGGGGTGCCCTTTTCGGAAATGGAATGCGATCTCGAATTGGCTGGCAAGAGCCAGTGGTATCGAGATGTCAGTATGCAGCTCAGCAGTGGCACGATTCGGGCAGCGGAAGCTCATTTTGATGGCGAGACCCGCATGTGGAGTCTCGATCGAGTCGTCGCGGACTGTGACATCATCGAAGGCAGCCGTGCGTTCAGTCCTCCCCTTTCTGAGTCGCTCAAGGTCTATCGGTTTGAGACTTCCCCGGAGGTCCGAATCTCCGGGACGATTGACGGACGCCGCCGTGAGGAGGTCGGCAACGGGCGACGAAGGGGCTCCATTGAAGTGGCATTTGAGTCGGACTCTTCGGCGACCTATGAGTTTTTTGGCGAAGAGGTCACCCTGCTACGGCCGAAAGGCCGGGTGCTCGCGTCTGACGGGAATATTCAACTCCGCGACTTCTCCGCCGGTGCCCTCGGCGGCGAACTAAGTCTAGACTACAACGCACTCAATGTCCGGGACCCTTTGAAACCGTTCGAGGCTGTGATTCAGGTAAGTGGGATTCGCTTCGAGGAACTGACGGCTCTCTACGGCCGAACTGATGCCGCGACCGGCTTGTTTGATGCTCGCTTCGATATCACGGGAAATGCGACCGGAGCACCCTCAATCAACGGCACCGGCCAAGCGCGCATCCGCGAAGGCAATTTGTTTGCTTTGCCTCTGATGGCTCCTCTCCAGAAATTGCTGAGACAGCGCAGCGATGAACAACTCAATGTGGCGCGGCAAGCTTCGGCTACTTTTCGAGTCGCGGATGGAGTCCTGTATTCGGATGATCTTGAGGCGCTCACCGAAGCTTTCCGGGTAAGGGCTGCGGGGTGGGTCTCGATGGTCGACGAAACGCTCGAGATCGAGGCGGTGGTGAGCCCGCGGGCGGAGCTGTCCAGCGCCTTGACCACCCCGATCAGTGAATTACTGACTTATTCGGCAACTGGCAAGTTGGGTGATGCGGAGTGGAAACCGAAGCACATTTCCAACCTCGCAAAGCTCCCGGCTACGGTCATTTCCGAGGTTACAAACATCCCGCTGGAGGGGCTGAGGAAAATCGGCCAAAGCTTGTTTGGCAGTTCGAACCGCGAAATGGGTTCGGACACTTCTGCCGAAGCTCCGGGTAACCCTGAGGATACCCTGCAACGCGCTGAACCGGTCCCGGCTGATCCGATGCAAAGACTCGGGAACCGACCCTTCGGCAGTTTTTTGCGACGACTGTCGACGCCTCCCGAGTCAGATTCGAGGTGAGAGCCGCAGGGCGAAGTCCTGACTCGATCGCACCAGTGGTCCCGCACTCGAATCTCTGGAGGATCAGTCGCTGCTCAAAACTTGACATCGCGCAACGGTGGCTACCTTCTGACCCGCTTTTTTTCTCTTCGAATCAACAGTTTTCACCACTCATGAGCGACACCGCCACTCCAGAGAAGCGCGAGTTCCAGGCTGAAGTCAGCGAAGTACTCGACATCGTTATCAACTCGCTTTACACCGAAAGAGAGATCTTTGTCCGGGAACTCGTTTCCAATGCTTCAGATGCATCGGAAAAGCTGAAACATCTTCAGCTCACCGAAGAGTCTATTCATCAGCCTGACCTCGAAGCAGAGATCGTCATCTCGACCGATGAGAAGAGTCGCACGATCACGATCACGGATCATGGTTTGGGGATGACCCGGGGCGAATTGCACGAGAACCTCGGCACGATTGCCCACTCTGGATCAAAAGCTTTTGCTAAGGCATTGCAGGAGTCCGAGAGCAAGGAGTCAGCCCTGATCGGGCAATTTGGTGTTGGGTTTTACTCGGCCTTCATGGTGGCTGATGAGGTGCGGGTGGAAACTCGAAGCTGGCGAGCCGACGGCGAGAGCCTCGTCTGGACGAGCGATGGTCGCTCTGGCTACGAAGTCGAGGCTGCCGAGTCTGAGTTCGACCGGGGCAGCCGCGTCATTTTGAAGCTTCGTGAAGATGCGGAAGATTTCGCGAAGGAGAGCCGGATCAAAGGGATCCTTGAGAATTATTCCAGCTTTGTTCCATTCCCGATTTTGCTGGGGGAAGAGCGGGAGAAAGTGAATCAGGTCGAGGCGATCTGGCGGAAGCAGAAATCGGAAATCAGCGACGAGGACTACAACGAGTTTTACAAATTTACTGCAAAGGCCTTCGACGAGCCACGCTACCGGATGCATTTCTCGGCCGACGCACCGATCGAAATCAATGCGCTGCTATTTGTTCCGAATGAAAATACGGAGCTTTGGGGAATGGGGCAGATGGAGCCGGGCGTTTCGCTGTATTGCAAAAACGTCCTCATCGACGACAGGCCCGAGGGAATCCTTCCGGAGTGGCTTCGTTTTTTGAGGGGGGTAATCGATAGCGCTGACATTCCGCTCAATATTTCCCGCGAGTCGATGCAGGATAGCTCGCTCGTCAAAAAACTGAATCGAGTCGTCACAAAGCGATTCCTCAAGTATCTCGATAGCGAGTCGTCCGATGATGCCGATAAATACAAAGACTTTCACGGGAAGTTCGGCCGCTTTCTGAAAGAGGGGGTTGCGGTTGATTTTGATCATCGCGATGCCCTTGCGAAATTAATCCGATTTGAGAGTTCGATGACGGAGGGAGGCGAGTTGACCGGTTTCGGCGACTACCTCTCTCGGGCGAAGGAAGATCAGGAGAAGATCTACTACCTGATCGGGACCGACCGAAGTGCGGTTGAGGCGGGCCCTTACCTCGAAGCCTTCAAAGCCCGTGGGCTCGAAGTGATTTTTCTTTACGACTCGATTGATGAGTATTGGATTTCTCATCTCCGTGAATTCGATGGCAAAACCATCGTTTCGGCGAGTCAGGCTGGGCTCGATCTCGATGAAGACACCGTGATTGAGCGCGAAGGAGAAGCGCTCCCGGAAGACCAAGTGACGAGCTTGTGCGATTTCTTGAAAGAGAGACTCGGCGACACGATCGAAAAGGTTTCGGCGGGGAGCCGTCTCGTCAACAGCCCGGTTGCAGCACTCACGCCGGAGCAGGGGATGAGTTCACAGATGCGGCAGATGATGAAGGCGATGAATCCTGACGAGCCGCTTCCTCCGCTCCAGGTCGAGCTGGAGATCAATGCCCACCACCCGTTGATTCATCAACTCGAGGCGACCCGCGAAAGCAATCCCGAGCTCGCAGAGCTGATCGCGGCACAGCTTCGTGATAACGCACTGCTCGGCGCGGGACTCCTCGAAGATCGGAAAGACCTGGTCAATCGTGGGTTCGAGATCATGGAGAAAGCGTTGGCCGGATCGGGTTCGTAGCAGCGAGGAACGAAGATCCCTCCTGGTAAGGTAAAAGCAAAGCCTGCGTCGGGAGGGACCCTCCTTCGTCAGGACTACGGAGGGCGGGCGAGTCCCGGTCGTCCGCGATGGCCGAGCCCCGTTCCGAAGGAGAATGCACGCCACGAATCAGGATTCGATCGGCTCAGCGACCCCAACGTGACAGGCGACATGGCATGTTTCGATTTGCTCAACAAAGAGCAAATGGGCCTGTGAGGACGCAGTCTCCTGCCGGTGTCGTCCGGGGAGTCCTCTCAGATCATTTAGAGCAGAAGAATCATTTTTTTCTGAAACTTGAGTGAATCAGAGGGGTTTGCTCGATCACACCCGCCAGAGAATCGGCGGCTAACTTATCGAAAATCTCATGAAAAAATTCCTCACCGTGATGGCCGCGATGGCCTTCGCACTCTCCGTTGGTTTCGTTGGCGCTCAGGAAAAAGGCAAGGGCGGAGGCGAAAAGGGCAAGGGTAAAATGGACCCCGCAAAACGCGCCGAGATGTTTCTCGAAGCAGCTGATACAGACGGCAGCGGCACCCTGTCCAAAGAAGAAGTCGCCGCTTCTCGCATTGGCGAAAAAATGCAGGAGCGCGGCGAAGATGCGATCGATAAGTTTTTCGACATGAAAGATAAAGATGGCGACGGTGAGCTTTCTAAGAAAGAACTACTCGCTGGCGGCAAAGGCAGACCCGATGCAAAGGGCAAAGGCGGCGAAGAGGGAAAAGGCAAAGGTAAGGCCAAGGGAGGCGGCGACGAAGAGGAAGAGGAGTGATCACTCCTGCGAACCTGCTAGACCACAGCGCTAGCAAGTCTCTTTTCAAGGCCCGTGGTCTCACGACCACGGGTTTTTTTGTGATCACAAGTCGTTCAAAATCTTGACTTTATTGCTAGAGTTTCAACATGGGCCAATACCCCAATTTTGTAAATTCGCGGTTGCTTGTCTTCCCTTCTTCGCGTCTGCCGGATCAGAGATAAATCGTGTGAATAAACTCGACAAAAGCCCGAATTCCCTGCTTTACTACGCGCCTCCAACTTCGATTTCCACGGGCCGTGCCTTCAGTTCGTCTCCGTGCGAAGTTTCTCTCCTCCCGAAAAGTCCCTGCCTCAGTCTATGAAAACTCCTCGTGAACGGAGATTCGTCTCCGATCTTCGTCGTAGTGTCTTCTTCCGTGCCCTCTTCACTTTGTTCCTGTTTCCAGGGCTCTTTAATCTGGGCACCTTGTCTTACGCCAACCCGACTGGAGGGATTGTTGTCCATGGGGATGTCTCCTTTTCTGGCGGTGCTGGGAGCCTAACCGTCAATCAGGCGAGCCAAAACGCGATCATCAACTGGGAGTCGTTTTCGATCGACGCAGGCGAGTTGACTCAGTTTGTTCAGCCTGGGACATGTCATTGATGACGGTTGACGCATACCAGGACCCCGACGTAGCGTTGAGCCTCGAGCATGGTATGAAGCGGCTGAAGGGGCTGGCAAGAGCCGCTGGGGTATACGTGGACGCTTACATGGCCCTCAGCCTGCTGGAGGTGGGACTCGGGGGTCTGCTTCAGCGCCTGCCGAGGGTGCTACCCGTGGTGCAGACAAGGGTAAGAGTTTTACACGTATCCTCTTCGGAATCGATGCTGCTACAACTTCTGCTGGCGGTTTGATTCTGTTCTGCTTTGGGGCGGATATTAGTCGGGTGAGAATTCATTCCTCGGCCGAGTCGGTCGTCTTCGAAAAAAAAGTTGTCTTTCGTGTTCACCCCCTTGCTTGATGGGTGTTGCATGCGCATATGGCAGCTGCTTGTCCCTCCCTCGGGGATCATGAGGGAAATGTTGCAACATACCTGGTGTAAGATTGATTGATATGGCGTCATGCATGCCCGTTATGCCATCCACCGGACCGTTTGCCGGAGCGGTCTATCGGGTGGCGTTCAGGTCGTCATGTATTCGTACTCGTGGGTTCGAATCCCACGGTGGTCATTCTTTTTTCCTCAACAGGGTATTGTGTACGTTTCTGGTACTCGTACGAGTACTGTACTCGTACATGTTTGTGTTGGAGGAGACTACGTCCTCCTCTTGACGAGATGTGTGAGAT
>JBCCBR010000022.1:0-14071 GCA_039033935.1 Verrucomicrobiota bacterium | reverse complement strand
CATTGCAGACGCCATTCAGTTTTTCGATGACACCTGTATGGTCGGGACTGTCTACAAAAAGCCTCCTTATTCGGTAGACCGCGGAGTTGGCCTTACGATCGCCATTCTGTATTGCCCGATTCGATCTCGGTCTGAACTGAGCGTAAAACACTATAAGAACCCCTATTGAACTTGATGCAGCGAGTAGACAAAAGACCAAGTAGACCGGAGCCAATTGTTTTCCGATTCCGTCAATACCGTCGCTAAGCCCGAGCTCGACAATATCGATCAATTGGAAGCGGATCGCGAGAAGCATGATCAACAGCAATCCAGCAGAGACGGAACTGATCGCGATCCCGATCTTCGAGAGTCGATCAGTCAAAAAGCTTCGAAGCAGTTCAGTGAGAATCATTTCGTGGCGCGAACGGAAAGCGCTTTCCCTCGGAAGTTAGACTGTGCCGTCCTTAATTAGCCCCATCTACCAACTGTCGGTCCGGAAGGGACTCGCTGGGAGCCCGTTGGCATTATAAAAGTTGATGCCTTCTGGATTATTTGACCAGGCATAGCGGACCGCACGAGGCTCGGCTACGGCTTCTGCTGAGACGCGCAGCACATCACCCTGGATCTCTGCCACAGCGCTTACGAACTCCCCGTCTGCTCCCGCGATCTCGAAGTGCCGCAGCGGTTTCTCGTCGCTCGCAGCGAGCCCATCACCGACGTGATCGAATCTCACCACCGCGGTAGGGCCTTCGATTTGGAGGTCTTTAAAAATCGGCCCCGAATAGACAATCGACTCGCCGTAGGCCATCCCCCGGGCAAATCGAGCGAGCCTTTCACCGATCGGCTTTTTCTTGCGAGGATGGATGTCGTTGGCATCGCCCTTGTCAATTGCGACGACCGTGCCGGTGTTTTCACCCTCTTGCCAGAATCGCAGCATCTGCTCGCGGATCATGGGCCACCCCACCGGATCGCCCCCGGCGAAGTTTGGCAGTTGAACGATGTAAAAGGGAAAATCATATCTTTCGATCGCTCCCCCACTCGCCTCGGTCCAGTCGGACCGCCAGTCCTCGACCAGCGCAAGCATCAGATCGCGATACTGGGGGTAAAACGGCTCACGTGAGTTGCCTTCCCCCTGATACCAGATCGCACCACGAATCGCATAGGGCTGCAGCGGGGCGATCATGCCGTTGTAGAGCGCCGACGGTCGCTTCATGTGAGTCGGGCCGAGTGGCTCTCGGGGTCGTCGCTCGGTGAAGGGTTCTTCTGCCTCGCGAGCAGCCGCTCGCTGCGCCTCCCAGTTTGCCACTTGTTTCTCCCATCTCTCAAATGCTTGTGGGTAAGCTGCCACTGTCCTTGCCCAGTGCTCGCGCGAAACGGCTCCGACTTCTTCCTTCTCGTAGGTCTCGGTATTAATCCAAGAATTGGCATTGGTCCCACCCACCGCCGAGCGGATGATCCCGACAGGGCAAGAGCGATCCCGGGCCAGTTGGGCGCCGAAATAAAACCCGACTGCGGAAAACGATGCGACCGCTTCCTCGGTCGCCGAAGTCCACACCGCAGCTACCTCATCGCTCGGTGCGTCCTCTCCTCGCGGGGGCACGTTGAACAACTTCACCATCGGATATTCCCCCCGGCCCGCCGCCGCGATCGTCTCCTCGCCACTATCAGAATTCCGAACGAGCCAGGCCATGTTCGATTGTCCGGAGGCGACCCAAACTTCTCCGACGAGGATCTCCGACACCTCGATCTATTCTTCACATGAACGCACGGTCAGCGTCTCTGGAGTTCGGCTCATCGAGAGCGCCGGAAGGTTGAGTTGCCATTTCCCCGAATCGGCGATTGTCCCGGAAACTTCACGATCGCCAAATCGCACAGTGATGTCTGCCCCCGGCTTACCACTCCCCCAGACAGGCACCGGCTGTCCCTGCTGCAGAACCGCTCCGTCGCTGAACAGCGAGTGGATCGAGAGCTGATCCGCAAAGCCCACCGGAGCCGCAACGATCAACAATAAAAGAGAAAGCCAGAGTTTCATGTCCGAGAGGATGGCGAGTCACCTCTTAGCCGACAAGTCCGCTTTCCCTGAAATTCACGGAACCGACCGAGACTCACATTCGCCCTTGCGATTTGGTTGGATTTTGACATGCTCACCGCCCATATGAGTGACGAATTTTTTCCTGGCATCCCCACCATCAGCTTTGAAGGCCCCGATTCAAAGAATCCCCTTTCCTTCAAGCACTACAATGCGGAAGAAGTCGTCGGCGGTAAGACCATGAAGGAGCACCTTCGCTTCGGCTGTGCCTACTGGCACACGATGCGAAATGGTCTCGGTGATCCCTTTGGCGTGGGCACCGCAGTCCGACCCTGGGACGACGGTTCCAACTCAGTCGAAAATGCCCAGAAGCGGGTTTGGGCGATGTTTGAGTTCATGAAGAAATGCGGGCTCGAGTATTACTGCTTTCACGATCGCGATGTCGCACCGGAGCTGAACGACCTCCAGGCTTCGCACGATGCCTTCGATGCCGTCGCCGACGAGCTCGAAAAGGCCCAAAAAGAAACTGGAATCAAACTGCTCTGGGGCACCGCCTGCCTTTTTGCCCACGAGCGCTACAATCAGGGTGCTGGCACCTCGCCCTACGCCGATGTGTTTGCCTACGGCGCCGCCCAGATCAAGAAAGCAATCGATGTGACCCACCGACTCGGCGGCGAAGGCTATGTCTTCTGGGGAGGACGGGAAGGCTACGCGACTCTCTACAACACCAATATTGGTCGCGAGCTCAATCACCTCGCCGCGCTTCTGAGAATGGCGGTTGATTACAAAAAGAAAATCGGCTTCACCGGCGACTTCTTCATCGAGCCAAAACCGCGCGAGCCTTCGACTCACCAGTACGACTCCGACTCAGCCGCTTGTCTCAACTTTCTCCGTGAGCACAATCTTTACGGCGAGCTGAAGCTCAACATCGAGACCAACCACGCGACCCTCGCGGGGCACACCATGATGCACGAGCTCGAGGTTGCGATGGCAGCTGACGCTCTAGGCTCAATCGACGCCAACACCGGCGACGAGCTGATTGGTTGGGACACCGACCAATTCCCAACCGACATCTACCTGACGACCCAGATCATGCTTTGCGTGCTGCGAATGGGAGGATTCACCTCAGGAGGCCTCAACTTCGACGCGAAATGCCGCCGCGAGAGCTTTGAGCCAGTCGACTTGTTTCATGCTCACATCGGTGGGATGGACGCCTTCGCCCGCGGTCTCAAAATCGCCCACGCGATTCTCGAGGATGGCCGACTCGAAGACTTCAAAACCAATCGCTACTCATCCTTCGACAGCGGCATCGGTGCCGAAATCGAGTCCGGCTCGACTGACCTTGAGGCGCTCGAGGCCTACGCACTCCAAAACGGAGAGCCACAGACTCAGAGCGGCCGCCAGGAGATGCTCGAAAACCTGATCAACGAATTCATCTAAGATCTGGTAGAAAAGCCGCCTCTTGTCAGTAGCTCTGGCGGAGGCGGGAGAGCGGAGGCGGGAGAGCGGAGAGCGGAGAGCGGAGAGCGGAGAGCGGAGAGCGGAGAGCGGAGAGCGGATACAAACCCTGCGGCGACCACGCCGCACAAACCTTTCTTCGCACTTTCGCACTTTCGCACCGAGTCCGACGGACGAGGAACACGGACCACGGACCACGGACCACGGACCACGGACCACGGACCACGGACCACGGACCACGGACCACGAGGACGAAAAATCAGTCCCAACCAGATCTAGCAACGTTGATCCTGTGGCGCAGTTTCGCTGGGACAAGCTCTATTCCGCAAAGTCCTCCTCGATTTTCTTGAGTAGACTACCGACGTAGCCTTTGATGCGATCAGCCGGTTTCCCCGGCTCCCGGGGAAGCTCAAGAATCTCAGAGGCACGCGATGCAGCATCATCGTCGATGTAGTCGATCGCGTTGTTCGCTGCGATGGCGACCAAGACATCACCTTTTGCCTGATCACCAAGAGCGATCAGTCGATCGAGCGCGGCAGCGCGATCAGCTTCACTGCCAAAGCGAGCAAGACTTTCAGCGGCAACTACGGCAACGCTACCAGACTCGTCATCGAGCGCTTTGCGAAGAGCGGCGGCTCCTGCCTCGTAGCCCTCTTCTTCAGCCGAGAGCAGTCCGACCGCACCCCAGTAGCGGACCCCAGAATCGCCCGACTTCAGTAATTCGAGTATCTCAGGCAGACCTGCTGGTTGTTGGCTTGTCGCTAATTGCGCCGCAGCAAAGACCGAGTCGAAATCATAGCGCGACGTGTCTTTAGCCATTTCGTAAGGAGTGTCCTCCCCGGCGCGAGCATGAAACTCTGCTTCTGGCAAAAAACCTACGTCCCGAATCTCTGCGGCCCACGCGTTGGCGGCACCTCTCATTTCCGCCAGCACTTCGGCATGTTCCGCTGATTCGGCGAGATTGTTCACTTCCCAGCGGTCATTCTTGAGGTCGTAAAGCTCCTCGGTCGGTTTCCTCTCCCAAAAGTGACTCTGGGCCTCGTTCAATTCACCGGCCTCGTAGAGATCGTGCCAGACCTGAGTGGTCGGAGTCTGAAACATGTATTGGATGTACTGCCCATAGATACGGTGCGGGTGGTAATGCCGGAGGTAGACGTAGCGGTCACCCATCACTGCTCTGACCAGATCAATCCGCTCATCCATGCGTCCACGGAATCCGAAGCTGTATTTTGGGGCTTCAGCCTCAAACTCACCGGCAAAGGCGTGCCCCTGCATCCATTCCTTCGGTTCGATCCCGACCAGGCTGAGCATGGTGGGAGCGAGGTCGACAAAGGAGACACGACGATCGCTCTCGCCCCCTGCCTCATACTCATCCGGGCGGAGGAGAGCAAATTTTTCCGGGATGTGGATCATCATCGGAACGTTCAGCCCTGAATTGTAAGGCCAGCGTTTGCTCCTCGGCATCCCCGAACCATGATCACCCCAATACACCACGATGGTCTCTTCGCTCAGGCCCGCCTCTTCCAGATCAGCGAGGTGCTGACCCATCAGTGCGTCCATCTGAGTGATGCGATCATAGTATTGCGCCCAGTCCTTTCTCACTTCGGGCGTGTCTGGGTGGTAGGCCGGCACCGGGGCCTTGGCCGGGTCATGGATTCGCAACTCATCTTCCATCTCATTGCGAATTTTCGACTCGTGGGAAATCGTCTCGTTGATCACGGCAAAGAAAGGCTGGCCCTCGGCCCGATCGCTCCAGTGGCCCTTCCCGCTGCTGACATCCCAGGGCTCTGAATTTCTGGCGACGTTGTAGTCTTCCTTTGATCGGTTGGTGGTGTAATAGCCGAGCTCGCGGAGGTAGACCGGGAACATCTCGATGCCTTCCGGAAGCCTCACCATCGAACGCATGTGCTCGGCCCCGGTTGCCGGCGGGTAAATCCCAGTGATCACAGTGGTCCGCGCAGGTGCACAGACCGGAGCATTCGAGCTCGCTCGCGTGTAGCGGAGGCTCTTTGCGGCCAAGGCGTCGAGATTGGGTGTCACCGCATAGTCATCACCGTAGCACCCGAGTTGAGGGCCATTATCCTCCGAAGTGATCCAGAGAATATTGGGCAGCTCGGCTGAGTAAACAGAGACGGCTGAAAGCAGCAGCGATGAGAGGAAGAAGCGAAAGGAACTCATGGGATAGACTCGATGCTCGGGATGTGGTTCGCCCCGGCAGGGCGCTTGTTTTACTGCTTTTCTGAGAGCAACTCAACCCTCTTTAGCCCCCTATCCAACCCTGTTGAATCATCAATTCAACCCTCTTAGATCCCCGACTAAACCCTGTTCGATTTGAGGTGTTTCGGGCGTCGGGACGACAGAAAGGAGAGTTGATCCGTTCAAATTAGGATGCACCGCAGTTGCGCTATTTAATTAGACAAAAATTATACAACCGAAAGCTGTCGAAATCCGAATTCGATGATGAAGCGCAACTGCGCCATCACCAAAAAACCAAAATTATGAAGAAAACACTCATCGCATTCACCGCATCGATCGCCCTCGCCCTCACTGCTGGAATTGCCGGACACCACGAGAAAAAGGACATTGTCGACGTGGCCGCTGGCAACGAAGACTTCTCAACCCTCGTCGCAGCTGTGAAAGCAGCGGGACTCGTCGAAACGCTCAAAGGGGAAGGCCCATTCACCGTTTTTGCACCGACCAACGCTGCCTTTGAGAAGCTCCCAGAGGGTGCTGTTGCCGATCTGCTGAAGCCAGAGAACAAAGACAAGCTGGTCGCTGTCCTAACCTACCACGTTGTTGCTGGAAAAGTGATGGCAGCTGATGTCAAGACCATGGACGTCGCAACGGTCCAAGGCAGCGAAGCGTCAGTCAAAGTCGAAGACGGCACCGTCACAATCGACGAGGCGACCATCACCGCGACAGACATCGAAGCATCAAACGGAGTCATCCACGTGATCGACACCGTCATCATGCCTGCTGAGTAAGCTCAAACACTTTCACAGTGTTGTCTCGAAAGAGCCCGCCAGCGAGGCGGGCTCTTTTTTTCGAATCAATTAACTGACTTTCGGCAGCTCACCAATCGACTCTTCATAGACCTTGGCAAGAGGCCGAGCCCGGTCATCTCGCCCGAGACGCGCAGAGAGCCGCACTGAATCGGGGATTCACCTGGGAATAAAGCAAGTCGTCGGCTAGCCGGGATACTCCCATTCCCCGCGGTAATCCCGGCTCAGCAGTTTATTTGCTGATTCGTCGTCTCCAAAGGTCTCGCTGGCACCATCCCACTCGACGCTGCGACCAAGCTTGTAGCTGATCATCCCGAGCAGGCTGAGGTTTGTCGCTAGATGCCCGATTTCGACGTCGGCGACCGGGAGCTTACCCGGTGTCTCGATGCACTCGATAAAGTCGCGCCAGAGGGGCGGCACATTGTGTCCGTCTTTTTCGTTATCGAACTGAGGACCTTCGTGAATGACTTCCTCGCCCCGTGCCGGATAGAACGTCCAGCCATCGCGCCAGCCCATGTGAAAGGTGCCCTTATCACCATAAAAATAGCAACCCACCTTGGACTTCTCGGCGCCATTGTTCGCGAAACGCCGATGCTCCCAGGTAAGTGTGAAATCTGAAAACTCGTAGGTCGCGATCTGGTGATCCGGTGCATCGGTCGTTTGTTCCGCTTCGGTCAAGACCGCCTCGCCCCGGACTGGTCGCCCCCCGATTGAATAGACTGAGCGTGGATGCTTCTCCTCTGACCACCACAGAACCTGGTCGAGCCAGTGCACGCCCCAGTCTCCAAGTGTGCCATTGGCATAGTCGAGAAAGTTCCGGAAGCCCCCGGGATGAATGCGTTTGTTAAAGGGCCTCAAAGGAGCCGGGCCACAGTAGAGATCCCAATCAATGTGATCGGGTGTCGGCTCGTTTGGAGTGGGTGCTTCGAAACCACCTCCGCCATGGGCGAAGGCCCGAATCATCCCGACTTTGCCTAGCTTGCCACTTTTCAGAAACTCCATCCCACTGACATGATGTGGACCGATGCGACGATGCATCCCCACCTGGACGACTCGGTCTGCCGCCCTCGCCGCCTCGACCATGGCTCGACTCTCCCCGATCGTGTGCCCAGTCGGCTTTTCAACGAACACGTGAGCGCCCACCTCAACGCAGGCAATGGTCTGCAGAGCATGCCAGTGATCAGGTGTTGAGATGATCGCGATCTCGATACTCTCTTTCTCGAGCATTTCGCGATAGTCGACATAGGTCTTCGGAAAGCTCCCTGTCAGCCCCTCGACTTCGTCGGCAGAGATTTCGAGGGCATCCTGATCGACATCACAGAGCGCCACCACCTCGCAGTTCCCATCCTCGAGTGCGACCCGGAGGATATTCATCCCCCACCAGCCAGATCCGATCAGCGCAGTGCGGTATTTTTTGCCCGATTTCGACTGCGCGCGGATAAACGGAGCAGATGAAACAAAGGCGGCGGAAGCTGCGGCCGAACCAATAAAATCACGTCGTTGCCAAGGCATGGGCTGACTGTGACATCCCAGCAAAAAGAGGTCCAGTCCGCATATCAGCGCCCGCGGCCTGGTTCCTCGCCAGTAGCCGCGTTTGCAAAAACGTGGGGTCTGGATTAGCGCCCTTCGCCCGTAGCCGCATTTGCTAAAATGGGGCCTGGGTTCTAACATTCTGCGTTCTCCCCAAACCCATGCGGCGACCAAGCCGCACACACCAACCTTCGCACCTTCGCACCCTGAACCGGGCCACGTTTTGGCAAACGCGGCTACAGACTTTTCACCTTTAATCTTTCACGCGCCGCTGGCGCCCCAGAAACCATGTCTGAACCCCTCAATCTGCTCTTTGTCTGCCTCGGAAATATTTGTCGCTCTCCTTCGGCGGAGAATGTGATGCGCCATCTCGCCGCGGCAAATGGAGTCGAGCACGCTTTCTCAATCGATTCGGCAGGCACTGCTGGGTATCACATCGGCAACCCACCCGATAACCGCATGATCGAAGCAGCTCTCGAACGGGGCATCGAGATGACCGGCAGCGCTCGCCAGGTGCAGCCAGATGACTTCAACGACTTCGATTACGTGCTCGCGATGGACGACGAGAATTACCTCGATCTCGAATCTGTCGAAGACCAATGCATCAGCCCACGCGCCAAGCTGATGCGATTTTGCGATTTCTGCGTTAACCACATCGAAACCGAAGTGCCAGATCCTTACTACGGCGGCCCGGAAGGATTCGAGAAAGTGCTCGATCTGCTTGAGGATGGTTGTTCAGAGATCCTCCGGCAGTGGCAGGCTGGAGAGCTCCCAGGTTACCAGAGTTGAGCACTCAGCAGGCATGGATGAGCTGATCGCGTGGTTGTCGGACGAAACTAACCTCAGTTTTGACAGCGGCAGCTATCGGAGAGCGGCGGGCGGCTGCATCCACGACAGCTTTGTGGTCGAGGCAAGAGATGGCACCCGACTTTTCCTAAAGACGAATCGAGCCGAAGCCATCGCGATCTTTGAGGCTGAGTGCGCCGGGCTGCTGCAACTCTGCAAGGCAGGGACAAGTCTGCTGATTCCCCGGCCGATCGCAACGACCGTGATCGGCAATCAAGCAGCGCTGGCGATGGATTGGCTCGATCTGGGCGGCAGCCTCAATCAAGCAGGCGAATCGCTGGGGCACGGCCTCGCCGATCTGCATCGGGCAACCAGTGAATCGGAGGCGTTCGGAAACGACTTTGACAATCACATCGGCGCGACGGAGCAGCGGAATCGGTGGATGGCGAGCTGGGCTGACTTCTTCGTGCAACAGCGTCTCGAATTCCAGTTCCAACTCGCTGCCAAAAACGGCTTTCACTTCTCCCGACTCGACTCGTGTCTGGCCAAGGTGCATGACCATCTCGATCGGCTCTCGATCGCGCCGGCGCTGATCCACGGAGATCTCTGGTCGGGAAACGCTGCCGCGACCGCTTCGGGCGAGCCGGCAATTTTCGACCCTGCCGCCTACTATGCCGACCGGGAGGCGGAGATCGCTTTTACCCACTTTTTCGGAGGTTTCCCCAATCGTTTTTACGAGGCGTATCGAGAAGTTCACCCGGCACCTGCCGATGAGCCGATAAGGCACCGCATTTACAATCTCTACCACGTCGTGAATCACGCCAATCTGTTTGGTGGTGGGTATGCTACCCAGGCATCTTCGATGCTCGAAAGTATTGAGCGGGATTTGTGCTGAATAGCGCTTTTCGCTCCCGACATCCGGCGACTGAAGATCGCCGGTCCGCTTTTCGGCGACTAAAGATCAACGGTCCGGAGCGGTGGTTTTAACCACCGAACCCGAAGCCTGAGGGGGGCGAGACGAGGACGTTTACAAAGTCAGGAAGAGCGCCTGCTTTACCCGCAAAGACAGAAAAAAATCCTGTTAATTGAGTCAATCCTGTCAAATCCACAAGGCCCTTGCTCCGCATCAATCCTGCGCCCCTATCGCATACAAAGCGGTCTCTGACCGCAAATACAACTGATCCCCCGCCGCAGCAGGCGTCCCCTGAAAACGGCCATCGTCTTCAATCAAATTCACACCGACCAGCTCGAATTCCGGGGCGGCTTTGATCACAAAGGTTCCCGCCGTCCGGCTCGTCGCGAAGATGTGGTCGCCAACGAGAATGGGTGAAGCATAAAACGGCTTTCCCCTCCCGGAGCTACCCATCACATTGGGGAGTCGCTCTTCGTAAATCAGCTCGCCTTTGACGGGATCAGCGCAGCAGGCGATGCCCTCGTCGCGGACAAAGTAGAGATGCCCTTCGTGGAAGATGGGAGCGGTCATGTAGGCTTTGACATCGACGTTCTCCCAAAGCCGAGCAGAATCGGAGACGTCCCCGCGCAATCCGAGCGTGATCCCTGCTCCAAGTGTTCTCGGAAAGCCCCCGAAGATGACGAGCTGATCTCCCTCAATGACCGGGCTCGAGGAAACATTTCCGAGGATCTGCGTTTCAGTAAACCAACGCAGCTTTCCGGTATCAGGGTTCATCCCCCAGATCTCGCTGGTGCCGGCGACGATCAAATCGGCCCGTTCGTCACTGACCTGATGGATTGCTGGCGTCCCGTAGGTCTGTTCGAGAATACTTCCCTCAGCAGTCCAGAGTTTCTCACCAGTCTCAGCATCGAACGCAAACACCGCGCGCGCCTCGTCGCCCGATTTCACAATGACTTTCCCATCGTGCAAAATCGGACTCGAGGCGGAACCCCATCGCTTCTGGGAATAAAGATCACCAACGGGCTGTTCCCAAACAAGCTTCCCATCCCAATCGACAGCAACCACACCACCCTTACCAAAAAAGCAGTAGATCCGCTCTCCGTCTGTTACCGGTGTGTTGCTGGCGTAGCCATGCTCGACCAGAAAACCCGAGTAGGGATCAACCGCGAATGGATCTGGAGCAGGGTGGCTGAAGCGCCAGATTTCCTCACCACTGGCGGAGTCGAGCGCGATGAGATGACGGACGAGATCTTCCGGTTTTTGCCCTTCTTCGCCCGTGCCATAGCCAGTGTAACAGGTCACGAACACCCGACCGCCCCAGAAGATCGGGGAGGATGATCCGGGGCCGGGAAGATCGGATTTCCAGCGGATATTTTCGTCCGTCGACCAGGTCAGGGGGACCTCCGCAAAGGGCGCTTTACCGCTGCCGTTGAGTCCACGAAAGCGGGGCCAGTTGCCCGCTTCGAGGACGAGGGAGGGAGCCAGAATCGTGAGCAGAGCAGCAGCAAGGAGTGTTTTCATACCGAAGAAACGTTCGGTGGGGCGAAAGGTTTTCCTAAAAAGTGGGTGATGCGTTTTTACAGATCGGGTCTCAAGGAAGGTCTTGACCCAAAACCGGAGCGCAGGGATCAGGCCTGCGGCGTTGTGGCGGTATTTCGAGCTTCGGATCTAATAAAGGAAAGATCGATTTCGAAACAGTGAAGTACTACTGAATCAAGGCACTGCGGAAAAGGTGGAGACAGCCTCCCCGAGGTCGCCTTGCGGGGAGAGCAGGGACTATGCGCTGCGGCATAGCCCCTGCGGTGCCCAATCAATTCTTTACCGTTCTTTAGATCAAGGTGTCTCTTCCTCAAGCTCAGCCTGCTCGCGGAGCTGGCGCCGGAGACGGCGGAGTTCATCCTCCTCGTCCTGAGGACCGGAATCGACACCGTTCGTGAAGTTGTAGTCGTAAATGACCTCCCCATCTTCCCCGTAGTGATCAAATCCCTCCCAGTTGATCCGGAAACTGCGGAAGCGAGTCGACTCGCCTCTTTCATCTTCCAACTCGTCAGTCCGCTCATCCTGTGGGAAGAAGAACGAAAGTGGGGTAGGTCCGAACAGGCTTTCCAGATCGACTGTGTTGTCTTCCTCGATCTCCGGCGGAGCATTCTGCAGCTGAATCGTGTCAAAGAAGAGGCTGTAGTTACCCAGGGCAGTGCTGTAGTTCGTTGTCCCGCTGGCAAGAGCGGCCCCAGCAAAGTTAGCGTCAGCCCAAGGATCTAGATTGTCGTGCTCAAGCGGAGAGCTGGATGGGAATCCGCCAACTCCGGTAATATTCCTAGTAAACTCGTCAGCCCTTTGACCCACGCTCGGATCCATTTCTGTCCCAATGAACGATGTGCCATTGAGGAGAGTGCCAGCCGCAATCTGGGCATTGGCGCGAGTCGGCAGGTAGAGTCTCAACTCGCCTGCTGAGGACAGCTCGCTCGCAGCGTCAGTGACGAGCGCTCCCGTGCCAGCCGCAGGATCGTCTCTACTCGGTGCAATGAAGGTATCTCCATCGACCGGGTTGGCCGAACTGGCTGCGTTCGCGTGGCCAATCATGCCGTCGCTCAGTGAGATATTCTCGTCGGCGGCCACCTGGATGCTTCCAGAGCGGTCACCCGTTCCCGAAGCGACTGCGAAGAGACCCGAAAGATCATCACCGTGACCAATCTTAGCGTAGGCGTTGTTGGCACCACCTGGAGCCGAGATCGTGACATCCGCATCGGCATCGACTCGGATGTAACCGCTCTGGGTGCCATCCGCACTCGCCCCACCGTTACCAATCTGAGCATAGGAGAACTGGCCGGTGCCACCTGTGACAGTCACATCTCCACCAGTGCCGGTGAGCCCGTTGGTGATTGCGTTGACGACGACATCTCCGGCGAGAGTGCCGTTGTAGGCAACTGCACCGTTTCCAATCTGAGCATTGACCTGCGCTACATTAGATCCCGTGAGGCTGACATTGCCCGCCTCAGCAGTGACATAGATGATGTTGTTGATGCCACCGGAATTGCCGGTCGAGCCAATCTGGGCCCCACCACCAGCTGATGCATCGAGGCTGACGGTTGCGGCATCGACATCGATCACCTCTCCAGTTCCGATGGCTCCAGTCGTGCCAACTCCACCGTGACCGACGAGTGCAAGCGAACCTGTCCCGGAAGCCCCGATCAGGCCGAGCCCGCCATCGAGATCGACATTGATCGCACCGGCGATGTTTCCGTTGGAGGCGTTTCCGCCATTCCCGATCTGAGCGGAGGCATTGTTTCCATTGCCACCGGTGAGGGTGGCTCCTCCTCCTGTTACGGTGACGTCGCCATCTTTCGCTCCGATCGAGTTGAGGCCACCAGCACCGATCATGGCGGAGTTCCCGTCATTCGCTCCACCCGAAAGATTGACTGCCCCGCCACTGCCAGTGACCGAAGTCGCTCCGGCAATAGCACCATCGGCGTTGTTGCCGCCTGCACCAATCTGGGCAAAACCGTTCGCTCCGGCACCCGAAGCGTCGACTGTGACGCCACCTGTGTGGGTGACGGTGGTTCCGCTGCTCTTGATTCCATCGGCATCAAGACCACCAGCACCGATCTGTGCCGTTGAGCTGTCTCCGCTCCTGGCGGTGACAGCCACTGCCCCAGTCGAGGTCACACTGGTGTCTCCATCAATCGCCCCGGTTGAGCCAACACCGCCTGCACCAATCTGTGTGGAGCTGCCATCAGCTGCCCCTGCGGTAAGCGTGACGCCCGCGGCAGTCACCGTAGTAGCGGTCCCAGTCTTCGAACCATCGCTGTCAGAGCCGCCTGCGCCGATCTGGGTAAAGGTTCCTGCGTTGGTTCCACCGCTGGTAAGGGTGACCGCTCCACCGGCTGCACCCACATTGGTGGTAGCTCCGTCTTTGGTCCCTTGAACGTTGCCGCCACCTGCACCAACCATCGCGAAGGCGTTGGTGCCACCATTGGACGCATCGAGGGTGACTCCCCCATTGCTGTTGAGGGTCGTAGCACCACCCGTGATGTTGATCGTGGTTGGCGCTGCGAAGACTCCGCCCGCTCCGATCTGAGCAGCATTGCCATTTCCTGAACCAGACGTCAGTGTCGTGCCGCCATTAGCGGTCACGGTGGTAGAGCCAGCAAGGATATCGCCAGTCGCCTCAGCCCCGCCGGAACCAATCTGGACGTTTTCGAAGGTGTCAGCACCACCAGTCATAGTGAGGCTGCCAGCTCCCGCATTGACGCTCACGTTGCCACTCTTTGCCCCGTCGGCATTCGCTCCGCCAACACCGATCTGGGCGTAGGCACCCTGGCTCGGAGCGGCGTTCTGACCTGCCGTCATGGTAATGTTACCACCTCCGGTTGT
>JBCCBR010000021.1:0-14340 GCA_039033935.1 Verrucomicrobiota bacterium | reverse complement strand
TTGGAGAACTGATCACAGACGCCGAACCCGAGATCCTGACTCCTCGAGCGAGGTCATTTGCACCAGTAGCCGCCTGAAGAATATTTTTAAATTTAACCCCGAAATATCCCCGAAAACCGCTACGAAGCGGTTGCTCAGCCCAAAAACTGTGTTACAAATTCCATCCCCGCGATTGGGAGCCAGCTACTGTCTCTGTGGTCGCAATGAGGGTTCCCCGGAGGGGAGGTAATGTCGGGTGTGGGACCCTCCAGCTGATCTGCGAAGCCTTTCGCTAGTTGCTGTGACTCTTCACCCATCAAGAAAATTCCCTGTGTTTCGAGCAGCAATGTTCGTTCAATTTACCCATGAAAGTTAGATCATCCGTCAAACGACTCTGTGCAAACTGCCGCATCATCAAGCGGAAGGGTGTCGTCCGTGTCATCTGCATCAATCCACGCTGCAAACAGCGCCAGGGCTAAGCTTTCTTTCCAAACACCTTATCTACACAAGACTATGGCCCGCTTATTTGGAGTCGAAATTCCTAACGAGAAACGCATCGAAGCTTCGCTTCCCTACATTTACGGGATTGGTCGTAAGACCGCTTCGAAAGTGCTCGATGCCGCCGGTATTGATAAGAACATCCGGACCGGTGAGCTCAGCGACGAGCAACTCGGCAAGATCACCGCTGCGATCACCAATAGCGGACTCATGATCGAGGGCGATCTCCGTCGGGAGATTCAGAGCAACCTGAAGCGGCTCACCTCAATCAATTGTAACCGCGGGATCCGTCACCGTCGTGGCCTCCCGGTGCGTGGTCAGCGCACCTCCACCAATGCCCGCACCCGCAAAGGCAAGCGCAAGACTGTCGGTGTCATCCGCAAGTAATTTGATTGCTGTCTCTCCCATAGACTATTTCCAACTTCATTTGAAACATGGCTGAAGATACCGAAAAGGAAGAAGTGAAAGAAGAAGCCACCGAGGAGAAGCCTGAGGCTTCCTCCCCCGAGGCTCCAGCCCCGGCCGCCGCTGCTGCGCCAGACGCTGAACCTTCCACCAAAGAGGCTGAAGCTGGCGAAGAGGCTCCGAAAGAGAAGGAGCGTCCCCGCACCGCTGAGGACATTTTCCTCGAGCTGGAGGGTGCCGAAGGTGCCGAAAAGCCCAAGGTCCTCAAAGCAAAAGGAAGCAAGAATGTGTCGACCGGTATCGTCCATGTCAGTGCGACTTTTAACAACACGATCGTATCAGTCAGCGACCAGAGTGGGAATGTGATCGGATGGTCCAGCTCCGGTAAGATGGGCTTCCGTGGTTCTCGTAAGTCGACCGCTTACGCGTCGCAGCTCGTTTCGCAGGACGCTTGTCGCCAGGCAATGTCCCACGGCCTGAAGAGTGCCGAAGTCCGGGTCAAAGGCCCCGGGGCTGGTCGCGAGTCAGCGGTTCGTGCCGTCTCAGGTCTCGGAATCGACGTGACCCACATCCGCGACGTGACGCCTGTTCCTCACAACGGCTGTCGCCCCAAAAAGGCTCGCCGCGTCTGATTTCTCGATTTACTCATCACCCTTTCCCAGTTTTTTCGGACCTTATCCCTTTCTAGATCATGGCCAGAGACCGTCGCCCTGTCGAAAAGATCAACCGCCGTTTCGGTGTCGCCATCATGGGCCCATCGAAGGCGCTCGAAAAAGAAAATCGCAAGCATCCTCCCGGACAACACGGGGCGCGCAACATGCGCCGCAAGCAGAGCGACTACGCGATCGCCCTAGGTGAGAAGCAGAAGCTCCGCTTCCAATACGGTGTTCTCGAAAAGCAGTTTCGCCGCTACTTCGCCGAAGCTCAGCGTCGTGATGGAATTACCGGTGACACGCTCGTCCAACTCCTCGAGACACGGCTCGATAACATCTGCTACCGCCTTGGTCTTGGAACAACCCGTCGTGCTTCACGGCAGTTTGTGAATCACGGTCACGTCCTCGTCAACGGCAAGCGAGTCGATATTCCGAGCTACTGCGTCAAGCCGGGTGACGAGGTGAAAGTTGCCGACGCGACTCGCTCCCAGCAGCTTGGGATGCGGGCGACGGATATGACCACTGGCCGCCCGGTGATGGACTGGCTGACAATGGATAAGAGCAGCCTTACCGGCAAGGTCGAGCGCCTCCCCGAGGCTGACGAGATCGATACGCTCGTTAACGTCCAGTTGGTGGTTGAGCTCTACTCTCGATAGAGAGATCGGCAATTTCGCAAGAGAGGGCCTCGATTTCGGTTCGGCCCTGCCTTCCAGGGCGCGGAGTTCGGCTTTGATGGTCGAATTAGTTCGGTCTTGTCGCTAGGGCCCTATTTTGGTCTCGTGCTAACCGAAGTTTTCGCGCACGGTGCTCGTCGTCGTGCCGCTTGCTTTGCACACTAGATGAGACCTACCACCTCTTTCTTTATCGTTGGTCTGCTCGCTGGATTGCTGGGAGCCTGCGTCTTGTTTGCCTGGATCGGTCAGAGGGAAGGAGCTGAACCAAAAAAAGATTCCGGCCGCGTCCTCACCGTGGCCCACGTACTTCCGACGACCCATCCGGTTCATCAGGGACTCGAAGAATTTGGTCGTGCTCTTGAGGAACTGTCGGGTGGCCAACTGGTTGCTCAGATTTTTCCGAACGAGCAACTAGGTAATGAGACCGAACTCCTTGAGAAAACGCAGCAGGGCAGCATCGACATCACAAAATCGAGTGCGGGCCCGATTGGAAATTTCGTCAGCGTTTTTCAGGTCTTCAGCTTGCCCTATCTCTTCCGTGATGGAGAGCACCAATGGCGCACTCTCGACGGGGAGATCGGCCAGGAATTACTGGAGGCTGTTGCGACGACTGATCAGGGAACGTCGAGTGGCCTGGTAGGCCTCGGGTATTTCGATGCGGGAAGTCGGAGCTTTTACACGACCCGACCAGTCGCCCAGCCCTCCGATCTCGTCGGGATGAAAATCCGTGTGCAGCAGAATCCGGTAGCGCAGGATACCGTCCGCGCGATGGGTGCGTCAGCGGTCGCAATTTCGTTTGGCGAGCTTTACACTTCTCTCAAACAAGGCGGAGTTGACGGCGCCGAGAATAATCCTCCCAGCTTCCACTCGAGCAGACACTTTGAGGTTTGTCCTTTCTACACACTCGATCGACACTCGACCGTTCCGGATGTACTGGTCGGCTCGAGTGCGCTTTGGGAATCGCTGAGTGAGATTGAGCGAGGCTGGATCCGCGAGGCGGTTGCAAGAGCAAGTGATTTTCAACGGAGGGTCTGGGCCGAAGAGACCGAAAAGACTCTCGCATTACTCGCTGACGCAGGTATCACGATCACAGAGCCAGACCCTGATCCGTTTCGTGAAGCGGCAGCTCCTGTCATTCAGAAATATGCCACCGGCGCTCGGGCAGAGTATGTGAAACGGATCGAGGCATTAACGGAATGATTGATCGGGTCCGACATCACCTGGTCAAATCTCTCGGCGCTATTTGCGCTTTGATTTTCGCAGCGCTGGTCATCGACGTGCTTTGGGGAGTCTTCACTCGGCAAGTTCTCAACAATCAACCGGCATGGACTGAGGAGTTGGCAAGGCTCTTACTCGTTTGGTTGGCTTTGTTTGGAGGCGTCCTGGCCTATGCTGGGGATAACCATCTCGGCATCGATGTCATCACCTCACGGCTCGATGCGCGGGCGAAGCGAATCGCCAATAGCATCACTCACCTCAGTGTGATCGCCTTTGCTCTGTTCGTTCTTATTTGGGGCGGTCTTGAGTTATTCGCATCGCGATGGCAGTCCGGGCAAGTCCTCCCTGCGATGCAAATCCGGAAGGCCTGGTTTTACCTGGTGCTGCCGCTGTCTGGTGGACTTTTGGTTTTGTTAGCTATCTTGAAAATAGCGTCGTCGCCTCGCGAGCCAGAAGAAAGCGAGGGGGCCAAAACATGACCGTCGGTCTTGCAATTCTCGTGGTTGCTTTTCTGGCCCTGATGCTACTTGGGGTCCCGATCGCTTTCGTTATTGGAGTCGCAACGATGCTGGGGGCTTTTGCGCTCGGCCGTGATGGAACACCCGTTGCGATAGCCAGCGATCTCGCAAATGGGCTCGATAGTTTCCCACTCCTGGCGATACCGTTTTTTATTCTTGCTGGTGAGCTCATGGCTGCTGGCGGCCTCGCGCGAAGGCTTATTGATTTTGCAGCATCGATTGTGGGGAGAATGAGAGGCGGGCTCGCTATGATCAACACCCTCACCTGCATGCTTTTTGGAGCAGTTTCGGGCTCTGCCACAGCAGCAGTCTCCTCAATTGGCGGGATGCTGATTCCGGAGATGGAGCGAAAGGGAAACTCGCGCGAGTTCAGTGTCGCTCTTACCGCCACCGCTGCGACAACGGGTCTTTTGATCCCGCCGAGCAATGTCATGATCGTCTACGCGCTCGTCGCCAGCAACGTGTCAGTGGGAGCACTTTTCCTGGCTGGAATCGTTCCCGGAATCCTCAGCGGTGTCATGATCATGGCGGTCGCATTGGCTCTCCCAACATCTCGTGTCCCGGCCGGGACACAGAATGTTGAGGCTGATCCTGTGCCGTCTTTCTGGGTTTCGCTGTGGCGGGCTTTCCCGAGTCTGTTGATGTTGGTGCTAGTGCTCTGGGTGATTCTCAAAGGGATCATGACGCCGACGGAGTCTTCGGCTTTGGCGGTGCTCTGGGCTCTCCTCTTGGTGGTGGTTTTTTATCGAGAAGTCTCGGTCAAGCATTTGCCAGGTATTCTGATCCGAGCGTCGAGGACGACCGGTATTGTTCTTTTGCTGGTTGGTGTTAGTGCCGCGATGAGTCGACTACTGACGATTGAGCAGGTCCCGCAGATCGCAGCTGATACTCTGCTCAGCGTTTCAGAAAATCCTTTGGTGATTCTTCTGCTGATCAATGTGGCTCTGCTCTTCGTCGGGATTTTTCTCGATATGACTCCGGCGGTGCTTGTTTTCACGCCCATCTTTCTCCCTGTCGCGATTGCGATCGGGATCGATCCGATTCACTTCGGGATCATTATGGTCGCGAATCTTTGTATCGGCCTCTGTACTCCGCCGGTAGGCACCTGCCTTTTTTTGGGTTGTGGCGTTGGCAAGGCTTCGATTGCTGGAGTTTCGCGTGCGATGCTTCCATTTTACATCGCGATGCTGTTGGCGCTCCTGCTGATCACCTACTGGCCTGGCTTATCCCTGACCTTGCCAAAGCTTTTCGGTGAAATGGAGTAGATTGTCTTACGGGCAAGGCATTGTCCGAATTTGGCTTCAACTTGCGGGAGTTTCGGCTGGTCTTGTTAGGCTGAATGCTGACAAAGTCCTCTCCCTCATGGACAAACGCCAATCATCTACCCGACGATCATTTCTCAGCAATGCCTCTGGCGCAGCGCTCGCGGCATCTGGCGGAGCGGTTGCTTCAGCACAGGAAGTGGAAGCAGAAGCAGAGAATGTGCTGAAGATCAATCCAGAGCCGGGACATAAGATCTCTCCCTACCTCTACATGCAATTCATGGAGCCCCTCGGGACAACGGATAGCTCGGTGGAGGCTTCGTGGGATCATCTCAAAGACGATTGGCGAGATGATCTCATGACGGTCAGCAAAGAGCTGGCTCCGACCATGATGCGATGGGGTGGGATTTATACTGACTTTTATCGCTGGCGCGAAGGAGTGGGGCCGCGCGACCAGCGGGTGCCAATGCACAACCTGATGTGGGGAGGAATCGAATCGAATCAGATAGGAACTTACGAGTTTGTCGACTTCTGCCGCCGTGTTGGTGCCGACCCACTGATGTGTGTGAACTTTGAATCCGACGGCCGAGAGCGATTCATGGAAGCGAAGGGCAGTGTGCGAACGGCTGGGAAAGAAGAAGCCGCCGATTGGGTCAGCTACTGCAATGATCCGGATAACGCTGAGCGTCGGGGACATGGGCATACTGACCCGCTTACAATCAAATACTGGCAACTAGGTAACGAAACCTCTTACGACCGAAAAGGCTTCGATCTCGAGACGACTGGTCGCAAAACTGTCGAGTTTGCCAAGGCGATGCGTGAGCGAGACCCATCGATCGAGCTGATTGCCTGGGGTGATAGTGGGTGGGCACCGAAGATGCGCGACATGGTTGGTGAACACGTCGAAATGCTGGCGTTTCACCAGATGTTTAATCCAGATGATCCTAAGAATCCCGTGCTGGAGGGTGAGCTCTATCGTCGTGATCCGGATGCGACTTGGGCTCAATTGATGAAAGCCTGGGCAATTAATGATCGAAAGATTCGACAGGTGCGGCGCAGTCTCGGGAAGCACCCGATGCCTTTGGCGCTGACGGAGTGTCATTTCAGCATTCCGGGACGGGATCGCTGTGATGTCAACTCAACCTGGGCTGCCGGAGTCAGCTATGGTCGGATTCTGAACAATCATCAACGCCATTCTGATCTGATTCAGATCGCGACCGCTGCTGATTTCAGTGGCAATCGTTGGCAGGTCAATGCTGTGATGATTCCAACACCGCGCAAGCGTGGCGATGCTTACCTGATGCCAGTTGCACGAGTCATGGCGCTCTACCGTCATCATATCGGGGATCGATTTCTGGAAGTGACGAAGGTTCCCGAGGGCCTCGATGTGGTGGCGAGTCGGACGGGCCGTAAGCTCTTTTTCCACGTTGTGAATGTGCGGGCAAAACGTTCGGTCTCGGCTCGGTTTTTGGGACCAGATCTGAAGATCAAAAAGGCTACCGCTTTTGAGATCGCCGACGATCCGATGGTTGAGATTTCGGATCTGAATAGCAACGAGGTGATGCAGATCCGCGAGCATCAATTACCGGTCGGCGAGGTGTGGAATTTCCCACCGGCCTCGGTCACTGCGGTTGAAGTGGAACTGGCGTGAGGGGGTTCAGATTCTCATTGCTGGTTTGGAAGCGATTTGAGTAATTTCCCATCGATGAAGTTAATCCCCGTATTTCTTTTCGCCTGCTGGATTGGCCTGGCACTCCCATGCATAGCTTTGGAGGGCTCGCGGCCTAACATTATTCTCGTGATCACTTACGATCAGGGCTACGGCGACCTGAGCTGTCATGGGCACCCCTTTCTAAAGACGCCGAATCTGGATCGGTTGTATGCCGAGTCGACTCGTTTCACAGACTTTCATGTCAGCCCAACCTGTGCGCCGACACGAGCCTCCCTCATGTCTGGGCTCGCTCCTTTTAAGGTCGGGGTCACGCACACCATTCTCGAGCGCGAGCGACTGGCCCTGGATGCGGTAACGATTGCGGAGGTGCTGGACAAGGCGGGATATACATCAGGGATTTTCGGGAAATGGCATCTCGGCGATGCAGATCCTTATCAGCCATCGGCGCGTGGCTTTGATGAGATGTTCATTCACTCGGCTGGTGGTATCGGGCAAAATTTTCCGGGGACGCAAGGAGCAATCCCGGGGACGAGTTACTTCGATCCGCTCATCAAACACAATGACCAGATCGTGCAGACTGAGGGATACTGCACCGATGTCTTCTTCACTCAGGCCCTTGGCTGGATTCAGAAATGTGCTGAAAGCGATCAGCCGTTCTTCGCCTATATCCCGACCAATGCGCCTCATGGTCCTTTCATCGTCGCGGATGAATACAAAAAGCCATTTGAGCAATATACCGACCGGAGTGATGAGCAGGCCTTTTTTGGCATGATCGTCAACATCGACGAGAACATGGGCAGGCTGATGTCGAAGCTCGATGAGTGGGATCTGGCCAAGGACACGCTGCTGATATTCATGACCGACAACGGGTCAGCGCGAGGCTCAAAGATTTTCAATGCCGGGATGAAAGGTGGCAAAGGATCAGTCAATCAGGGCGGAGCAAGGGTGCCCTTTTTTATGAGGCTGCCAGGTGTGATCAAACCAGGCGTCGATATCGACAGGTTGACGCGGCACGTCGATGTATTCCCGACCTTCGCTGAATTAGCAGGTGGGAAGTTACCCGAGGGGGTCGAGCTTGACGGGCGGAGCCTCCTGCCGCTAATCGAAAATCCTGAAGCAGACTGGAGCGACCGGATGACTTTCTTCCACGGAGGACGTTGGGCCAAAGCGGGAGCACCAGGGAAGTGGGGCGGGGGTGAGAGTGATCCGGAAAAGTCGAAGTATAAGCGCTTCGCGGTCCGCAGCGAACGCTGGCGGCTGGTGGGGAAAGACAGCCTCTATGATCTCGATGCGGATCCCGGCGAGACGACCAATGTCATCGCAGAGCACCCAGAAGTGGCGGCGGAGATGCTGTCGGCGTTCGATGAGTGGTGGGAAGAAGTGCGTCCGCTCATGGTCAATGAAGATGCCCCGCTCGATGTCGGGAAACCGTTTATCGAGTTGTATGAAAAGCAGAAAGCCGCGGCGGGCATTCCGAGCTGGGAGATCCCGGAATTGTGATAGGTAGCGCCTTTGCGCTCGACTCCAGATCAGCTCTCTGCCAAGGCGCTTTTGAGCGACTTCCGAGCCAGGCAACCGAGAGTTAGGGCGGAAAGAGAATGGAGACACCCTGGCTCAATCGCTTGAACGCCTATTACGCGGGGAAGATTACAGCCTCCGAATTAGCTTGGGAGTTCATCGCATTTGCAGCAGATATTCCCGTCTCCCATCTTGTTCATTCCGTTGAGTCCGAGGTTTTAGGATCAATCTTGAGTCTTGCTCAGCAGATAGCAAATTCGGAGACCTTGCCTCGACGGTGTCCCGGTTTCGCTGGCTATGATAATGAGAGTATGCGCGGCGGAGCACGAAACTGGATCGACTATTTCTCCGTGCCGCCATCGTCACCTGAGCCCTAACAAGCCGGCGATCGTAAGCTCAATCCCGCCGCTAGTTGATTGACTTCTCTGATTCAAATCCTTAATCTAATTTCGAGGCTGCGCTCCCGAAACGGGCTACGATGCCTCAAACGTTCGCGAACTTCGTGAATTCCTCTCCGCGCTCTAGGGTTCGATGGGAACCTCCCAAGGGTCTTTTTCGAAGGGGTTCTTGGCTTCTTCACCGACTCCGATTAACTCGACCATTTCTTCTTCTTCAACTTCTTCGTCCAGCGGAGCGAAACGCTCTGCTCGGAATCCAAGTTCCTGCTGGATACTTGAGTGAGGGTCGTCAGGATTATTCAGCTCATTGAGCAGCAAGAGGATGTCATACTCGGCGGAGGTGATGACGATTTTTGCGTCATCGTCAATTTGGAAGTCGGGATTGGATCGGCCAATGCGGACGGAGCGGACGGTGTAGACCTGATCTTTTTTGGGCAGGGCGGTGAAGAGGTCGTAGACCCAGGGATCGAATTGATCGTCAACACAAACGACTCGCTGATTTTGAGAGAACATGTGAGGGGAGAATAAAGTAGAAAGAATAAAGTAGAAAGAAGGTTGCGGGGTTTTTGACTCCGGAAGCCGACTGACCAACCCTCACTGAATCACAATCCGGCTGACGCCTTGATTGCCGGGCTCAATTTGAATCTGGGTGCCGATTCTTTCTTTAATCAGTTCAACATGACTGATGATTCCGACAGATTTGTCCTGGAGTCGGAGACTTTCGAGGGCGGCGAGAGCAATTTCAAGGGTCTCAGCATCGAGAGTGCCGAAGCCTTCGTCGATGAAGAGGGAATCGATCTGCACGTTCCTCCCGGCGAGATCAGATAGCCCAAGGGCGAGGGCGAGGCTGGCAAGAAATGTCTCCCCACCTGACAGGCTCGACATCGGGCGCTGCGTGTCGGCCTGATAGGCATCGATGATTTCGAGGCCGAGTGACTCACTCGCAGAACGGGTCAATCGGTAGCGGGGGTTCAGTTTTCGGAAGTGGCGATTGGCATGGCTGATGAGGACGTTGAGGGTGAGGCCCTGAGCAAACTCTCGAAATTTTTTACCGTCGTGTGAGCCAATCAGGTCCGCTAGGAGCTTCCAGGGACGGAGCGCTTTTCGGGAGGCTTCGATTTCCTTCTCGAGAGCCTTTTGCCGAAGGCGAGTGGAATCGTCCTGTCTGATGGCCGCAAGAGTTTCCGCAAGTGCGGTCTCAGCGTTGTCCAGTTCTTCCTTCGCCTCCGTCAGCTTCACTCTTTCAGCGACGAGAGCCTCCCCTTCGAGGGTCCCGGCTTCGCGGAGCTTTTTGAGGGCGGCCTCGCAGGCTTCGAGATTCCCTCGATTTTTTTGTTCGTTCGTTTTCAGGGTTTCCTCAGATGCCGATAATTTTTCGCGCTCAGCGCGTGGGAGTCGGGCTAGGCGGAGGCTGTCGATACCGCCAAAAGAAGTCTTGGCGAGCTGTTCGGTTAGGAGCGAACTGAGACGGCTTTGCTCATCGCTACTTTTATTAATTTGTGAGATCAGGTTTTGCAGGGTGACTACTGCCTCCTGAAATCTTGATTCGACATCCTTGAAAGCGGCTCGGGCGGCTTCGGTATCTTCAAAGCTGAAGGTCCCGGGATCATCTTTCCTGCTTTCTGGGATCCGCTCGTTGAGCTTTTTGAGCGAGGATTCTGCTTGTTGGATTTTTGGTTCAAGACTGGTCTGTTGATGCGAGAGATCAGCGAGAGATTTTTCCGCAGTGATGAGCATCTCGCTTTGCTTCCGCCACTCTCGCGAACGGTTGCTCAGTCGATCTTGCAACTCGGCCTCAGCACCCGGCGAAGTGAGGCTTTCCTGATAAGGGGACAGAGATTCAGAGAGGTTGCCTTCGAGCTCACTGACAGCGGTGCTGATGACTTCGATTTCTTTCGAAAGCTTGCCAGTCTCAGCCTTGAGGCGGCTCTGATGACTCTTCAGATCATCGAGCTTTGCTTGCAACAGTTTCTCTTCGGACTCGAGGGCCTTGGACTGCTCCACCGCATCGGCCCGCCTTTGTCCCAGTTTCTCGAGCTCAGAGATCTGAGAAGTGGTGGCATTTTTGTGGTCCGAGAGGTCGGCATCGGGTTTGATCTCAAGAGAGGTGCGTTGTCTTGAAGACTCTTTCTCAAGCCGACTTGCCGCTTCGCTTAGCCGGCTGAGTTGATCTGTGTAGGACTGTATTTCTGCTTCGATGCGGTCCACCTGGCTTTGTTTCTGAGCCAATGTTTCGCGGGATTTTCGCTGATCTTCGATTGCAGCTTCGAGTTGTTCCTCTCGCTCTCGATTTCCTGGAATCGATGCGTCTGGATCGGACCAGGGGTGCTCGACTGCTCCGCAAAGCGGACAAGGCCTGCCCTTGGAGAGCTCCGCTCGGGCTTGCTCGTAGCTGGCGATTAGCTTGGCATCGAGCAACGCCTGCTGCCGCAGACGAACAATCTCTTCAAGCGCTTTGAGGCTCTTTGTTGATTCGGTGACAAGAGTCCGCAAGGGGAGAAGCTCTGCCTGCAGTCGGGTCAGCGATTGCTCCGCAGTTTGCCGCTCCTGGCGTCGCTCCGCTAGATCCGACTCTTGCTGTTCGAGCCTGGCAATGGCGAGAAGTTGTTGGCGAAGGTCGTCGATGCTGGCGCGAGAACTTAAGTTCTCAAAAGCGTCCTCGATTTCGATGAGCCCGGCACGGGCAGCTTTTAGGCTCGTTCCGGATTTTTGAAGGGCCCCCTCCCGCTCGGCTATCTCTCCATCGACATGGTTGATTTCAGCTGAAATTTCCTGATTCCGTTTCCTTGCAGCACGCTGTCCCTCCCGCGAGCTGGCGAGAGACGTGAGCTTGCTAATGAGACCGGCGAGTTCGTCGTTGAGTTTCTCGTCGGCTCGGTGCTCGTCGAGCCAGAGCGACAGGTCTTTCTTCTGACCCTCTGCGTCCGATTGAAGCTTCCCGATTTTCTTTTGTTCCGTTTCAAGCTCCTTGAGTAGCTTTCGAACGGTTTGGCGCGATGCGCATAGCACTTGTCGCTTTTCTATTTCGAGACTGTTGCGTAGAGATTCTTGTGTGACTCGCTCTTTCCCCAGAGCCTCGATTTGCTCGACCAATTGGTCATGCCGAGTCAGTGTCTCAGCAAAGGGTTCGGTTTCGCGATGGGTTGCGAGACGGGTGAGGTCAGGAGCAAGCGACTCGCGTTCCTGGCGGAGGCGCTCCCGGTCAGAGATGAAGGCAGCCTGCTGGCTAAGCTGCGAAGCAAGCTCATCGGCTCGATTGACGCGGTGCTGGATGGTTTCAGCCTGTTTCCGAGAACGATCTCTCTCAGCCTTTTGAGTCTGGCTGAGAGCTTCGATTTCGTCGCGAGCTTCTCCTGAAAGTGGCTCGACATAGCCGAGCTCGGCCACTCGTCGGTCGACATCTTCTACGAGGTCGCTGTGGTGCTGGTGAGCGAGCTGGCTCAGCTCGGAGTAAATGGTGGTGGCGGTGAGACTTTCCAGCAATGCGGCGCGCTCGTCGTTTTTTGCTTTGATGAGCCGGGCAAATTCGCCTTGGGCGAGTAAGACGGACCGCATGAAGCGGTCATAGTTGAGGCCGGTGAGTTCAATGATTTGCTCGTCGACATCTTTAATTTTTTCGGCGAGGACCGTCCCCGATGCATCATAAAGGAACCGCTTGGGAGGCTGGACTCGACCGCCCGGTTTTCCTCGTGCGCGGTTGAGTTGCCACTGCGCCCTGAAAAGATTGCCTTTGACTGAGAAGCTGACTTCGGCACGGCAGTTTCCGGTATGGCGAGACATCGTCGTCTCGGGGTTGGGTGCATTGCCATAGCGCGCCGCTCTGCCGTAGAGAGCGAGAGTGATCGCATCAAGGAGGGTGGTTTTGCCAGCCCCGGTGGGTCCGGTAATGCAAAAGATACCGCTCGTAGAGAGGGGTGGCTGGTCAAACGCGACGCAGTGTTTCCCGCGAAGAGAATTGAGGTTTTCGAACTCGAGTCTGAGGATTCTCATGCCGAAATCGGATCGCCAGACTGATGTGCCTCAAGGAGTTTGGTAAATGTTAGTTCGAGAGTTTCTCGCTCGTCGAGATCAAGTTGATCAGCCATTTCTAATCGTCGCTGAAACACGGCGGTGGGATCCTCAAGTAGTCGATGGGTTTCAGATTCGTCTATTTCGGACTCGTCGAGGATCGCGGCTGTCTGGCCGATAGCGGTCACCTGGATGACATCAGCGTCGATTGCCTCGCTCGCTTCGAGGCACTCTTGAAACAGATCTTCACCGGGAACTGGATCTTTGATCTGAATTTCGAGCCAGGGGCGCAGCGGCGTATCTGGAAGCTCAAGGTCTGCGAGTGCGGTCCGAATTGAGGACCGTTTTGCTTTTACCCTGAGCAACGCTCGATAGGCCGGTATCGGGATGGTGTGCTGCTCGATGAGTTCGCTTTCGACGAAGTCGAGCAGCTGAAGGCTTTTTTCATCGCTGGCCTCTGAGAAACTCAGTGGAATGGGTGAACCCGAGTAGCGAAAATTCGATCGCTTTCCACATCGCTGCGGTCGGTGGAGGTGTCCGAGTGCGAGGTAGTCGATCTGTTCTGGAAATCGGTCTGCGGCGATGTCTCCGAGACCACCGATGTGAATGTCGCGCTCGCTGTCGCTTGTCGAGCTCCCGGTGACAGTGAGATGGCCGGTCGCGAGGAGAGGTAGATCGGGTGGGGCGGCCTGAGTAGCCGCTTCGTAATAGTTTGCGATGCCAGCGACAATTGCGCTACGGATTTCCGCTGAGGTTTCTCCGCTAACGCCTTTGCGAAGATCTCGGTCGCGCAGAAATGGGATCGCGGCCACTGCGATTTTTGGGGTGTCTTGCGGGAAGGTCAGGATGCAATTCGCTGGAGCGGATGGTGCCTGGCCGACGATCCGGCATCGCAGTTGAGTCAGGACAGATGCTGACGACTCGAGCAGGGCCGGTGAATCGTGATTGCCTCCGACGATGAGAATCTCAGCATGGGTCTCACGATAGACGCGAGCGATGAACTCGTGATAACGCCGCAGAGCCTGCTGCGGTGGATTGGCGCTGTCGAAAATATCTCCCGCGACGACAAGGAGGTCGGTCTCGGACTTTAAAATAAAATCTGCAAGCCAATCGAGAAACCGAGCGTGTTCCTCATCACGCGAGAGATCGCGTAGCGATTTCCCGAGATGCCAGTCTGCGGTGTGGAGGACGCGGTAAGCTGAGCTTTTTTTGACTGGGTGGTCTGCCATCGAATCTGGATGGTTCACGGTGGCTTATGAGACTGTTGAAAAACTCCTTCCGCAGTCTTCTTGCTGATTTATCGCCTGAACTTCGTTGTGATATTTATTGAGAGCTACGGCTATCAATTAATATCACGCCTCGCCAGTCGAAAAATCAGCTGCGAACCCAAGCGGGTTCATTATTTCAACAGTCTCTTATGACAAGGTCGCGTCGAGCAAATTGTTGGCAGAGCCAACAAAGCGGGCCTAAGCTCGCGCTCTTTCCGATTCATGAGCGAGGTAGGACCTGTTGAGACTCAATTTGCAACGATCGCGAC
>JBCCBR010000020.1:0-14505 GCA_039033935.1 Verrucomicrobiota bacterium | reverse complement strand
GTCGTGGGCTCTTCGCCGTGGGTCGTTTTGGTCGTGCGGCGGCCTTGGTAGTCGTAGGTGTAGCTGACGAGGAGGGTAACGTCGGATTTGCTGCGGACTTAGGTAAGGCGGTTTTCGCTATTCCAGATGTAATGGTGGCGGTTGTCGGATATGAGGTTGCCGTCTAAGTCGTGGGTGGGACTCATGACGGCTGGTCCGTTGTCTTTGGTCCTTTGTCCGTTGTCCTGGTCGATGGGCCGTGGTTCGGAATTGGACGGCGGACGATTGGGGACAATTATCCCTACCTGCGCGGGCGAAATAAAGTCGTATTGGTTGAGGGCGTTGGCTCGGTAGACGTGGGCTTCAGGTTCCTTTCCAGCCCGTTGGGTGCGGGTGAACTCGCGGTTGCCTCTATTATCATAGCTGTTTTGGGGTGCTTGGTTTCTTGTGCTTGGTTCTTGGTTTTCCGGAGAGCGAGGTGCCCTGATCGGCCAATTGACCGGTTGTTTGCTGCGGCCATGAGTATGCGCCCGGAAGTGCGAAGCCTCGTTTTGACTGTTTCCGGAAATCGGCAGGATGACGGTTGCCCGTTGAGATTCGCAATTCATCTGCCTGTCGCTTCGTGCCTTTGTGTGAGCACCACTCAAGCAACTCAATAATCCTGCTCTCGCCACGAGATCAGCCTCGCCCCGTCGCCGTCTTTGCTGCGTTCGAGAAATCCGGTCTCATCGAGAAATCGATTCATCTCGATGAGACAGGCCTCGTAGGAAACCGGGTCGAGGTTGAGGTTGTAGAAATTGTGATCGCGCCCCTCAAAGGGGACGTGTTCGCATCGGTTTCCCCGCTTTTTCATTTCCTCGCAGAAAGAGACGACTCTCTCCGCTGGGATGAGTCGATCCACCGACCCATTGATCATCAGCATCGGCGGCAGACCGGCATCAATGAAACGAGTTAGTGATGCTTTTTTAAAAAGGGCCGGCTCAGCGAAGGCATCGGCCCCATAGCTGTCTTTTTCCACGTCGATAATCGGGCTGAAGAAGATGCCTGCATTCGGCTGCGGATCGGCCGACTGGTAATCGTCTCGATCTGGCGGGACGTGGCCTTTCATCAAGGCGTTGGCAGCGATGTTGGCCCCGGCCGACGCGCCCACGACAACGACTTTCGCGGGATCGACATGGAGTCGCTCAGCAAAGTAGCGCAGGTAGCGGATCGCAGACTGCGCGTCCTGCAAGGCATCGATCGGGCTGCAGTCTGGGTGAGTCGATTGATTTCGATATTCGACCAGTCCGCAAACGGCCCCTCTCTCGACGAAGTAAAGAGCCTGCGGAGCAAACTGGGTGACATTCCCCCGATCCCAGGCACCGCCGTTGAAGAAGAGAAATGCGGTGCGATTTTCCTCCTCTTTCAGATCAGCCGGGAGGAAAAAGTGGATGTTGAGATCGTCGCCCTCACCGGCCGACTTGTAGCGGAGCTGGCGTGCTTTTTCGAGGAGCAGTCGCTCTCGCTCGGTTGCCAGTTTCAATCCGTGTTTCATCGCCTTTCGCATCCTAGGGTCGAGGGACGGTCCGATCAAGAACGGAAGGCATCAGAGACCTGAGGTCGCATGATCACAATGATCGTGAAGATACCGAGGACCATCCCGATCGGCATGTTGAGGCAGTTCACGCAGGCGACGACGAAACATAATGTCTTCGATCGCAGGTCGGCGAGTGCTCCGGCTGCTTTGAAATTTGCTATTGCCAGCGCGATCAGAATGAGCGCCCCGATGAGATAAAAAACGATGAAGACGGCAAAAATTGAATTGAAGCCAGACTCTGCAAAATCCTGATAGAAAAACAGGAATGCGGCAAAGGCAAAGTGGGCCAGCAAACCGAGCAACCCAAGCAGGCAGAGCCACCCGTAGACTTTGTGGAAAACGCTCAGCAGCTGAAGATGATGCCGATCTGTTTCGTTTATGTCGATCGATGGGGTCATGCCTTCAGACTGGGAATGGATCGCTCTTTTGACAAGCAGTGATTGGGCTCTGCATTCGAGAGAATCAAGCCCCCGAGGTCACGACCTTCGAGAGCGCCTCGATCAACGATTTCACTGGCGTTTTTGGCCGATTTCGCGAGGATGATCGCCCATGGCTCTCGACCTCACTATCTTCAGCGGGACGGCTCACCCTGAGCTCGCCGACGAAATCGCTGCTTGTATTGGCGTCCCGCGCTCCGACGCGACGGTGAAGCAGTTTCCCGACGGGGAGACCTTTGTGAAGATTAACGAGAACATCCGGGCACGTGACGTGTTTATCGTTCAGCCGACTTGCCCGCCGACCAATCACAACATCATGGAGCTGCTGATCATGGTCGACGCAGCGAAACGAGCGAGCGCTCAGCGTATCACCGCAGTGATTCCGTTTTTTGGCTATGCCCGCCAGGATCGTAAGGATCAGCCGAGGGTCCCGATCACCGCAAAGCTGGTCGCCAATCTGCTGGTCGCGGCCGGGGTCGATCGGGTCTTGACGATGGATCTCCACGCCGGCCAGATTCAGGGCTTTTTCGACATCCCGGTCGATCATCTCTATGCCCTGCCAGTGCTTTTGAAATACCTCCGAGAGCAGGATTTGACGGATAACATCACGGTGGTCTCGCCCGATGTCGGGGGCATGAAAATGGCTCACGCTTATTCGAAAGCGCTGGAATGCCCGCTCGCAATTGTCGCCAAAAACCGCGTCAGCGCGACCGAGGTCGAGGCGATCAATGTGATCGGCGAAGTCAAGGGCCGTGACGTACTGCTGGTCGACGACATCTCGGAGACGGCTGGGACCCTGACTTCGGCAGCTCGACTGCTCCAGGACCATGGAGCCAAGCGGATCTACGCCGGCGTCTCCCACGCCGTCTTGAACGAGCAGGGCCAGCAGCGGATTGCCGAAAGCAGCATTGAAGAGCTGATCTCGACCAACAGCACTCCCTACGCCCGGGGCGATAAGGTCAAAGTGATCTCCGTGGCCAGCCTGCTGTCCGACGCGATCCAGCGAATCCACATCGGAGAATCGGTGTCTTCTCTCTTTGACATCTCATGAGACCCCGCCTAAATTCCGCGCTCTCCAAAATCGGAGCTTCGGAGTCGTCGCAGATTTGAATCAGCTGAGCTAATTCACCAGCATTTCGGATTGTCGCGAGCAACGCCGGAAAACCCACTAAACAGACACCCGACACCCTTCGGAACGATGGCCCAAAAGGAAACTCTCCAAGCTGAAAAACGCGACGTCAAAGGCACTACCGCCTCAAAGCGGCTCCGCCGCCATGGCCAGGTCCCAGCTGTAATCTACGGCGCGAGCCAGCGCGAATACATGATCCAGCTGAATGCGAAGACTTTCACCGAAATCGCAAAGAAGCAGAGCAGTCAGAACTTCCTCGTGAATCTCGAAATCGAGGGTGCCCAGGAGAAGTCGAAGCTCGCCTTCGTCCAGGAAATCCAGCGCGATCCGCTCAGCGGAGGGCTCATCCACGTCGACTTCCGCTCGGTCAGCGAAGACGAAGAAATCGTCGCCAACGTTCCAATCCGCCTCATCGGCGAGCCGATTGGCGAAAAGCTCGGCGGTCTCCTTGAGCAGGTTCTCCACTCGATCGATGTGAGCTGTCGCCCAGCGGACCTGCCCGAGTCGATCGAGGGTGCTGTCGAGGCTCTCAACGTGGGAGACTCCATCAAGGTCCGAGAGCTGAACTTCCCCGAAGGAACGACCACCAAAATGAACGGCGAAGTCCTCGTCGGGGTCGTCGCCGCGACACGTGCCGCCGTTTCGGAAAAATCCGGTGGAGCGAGTGATGGTGGTGAGGCCAGTGGTGAGTCAGCAGACGGAGAAGCGTCTGGCGACGAATAGTGGAAGCGGCTCCGACCAGCCCTGTCTGGTCGGGGGCTTAACCCTGTTGAGTCCGGGATCTGACCCTGTTAGGTCGGGGACTCAACCCTCTTGAGTGAGAGACTCAACCCTGTTGAGTTTTTCCAGTCCAGCTCGGCTAACATGACGGGCATCGTCATGGACTGGGCAAAGGCGACCCAGCAGGATAAACGTTTGCTGGATGGTCTCTATCATTCTCCCAGCCCGCAATGCAGCGGCAACCCTCGCGGCGGCGGTCGAGAGCCTTCGAGCTCAGTCCCTCGATGACTGGGAACTGATCCTGATCGATCACCGACCGAGCGACACAACTGGGGAAATCATTGCAGGGTTCGCCGCAAAAGACCGCCGCATCCGTCCGCACGCGTGCCATGGCACCTTTGTCGAGGCATTGAATCAGGCTCATCGGGCAGCCACTCGGCCCCTGCACGCGAGGATGGACGCAGACGACGTCGCCCACCCGGAGCGCCTCGCGATGCAGGTGGCGTTTCTCGAGCGTCATCCTGAAATCGCGGCGGTCGGGACCGATGTTGCGATCAGCAAACTCGGAGAGCAGGGTGAGCGACGCGAGGCGGATCTCGGCTACCAACACTACGCCGCCTGGATTAACTCTCTGAAAACACCTGCCGCGATCAGCCAGGAGCGATTCATCGACAGTCCGGTAGCCAACCCGACTGCGATGATTCGGGAGCAAGCGTTTCACTCGATCGGTGGCTATCGCGAGTCGACCTGGGCTGAGGACTACGATTTCTGGCTCCGCCTGATCGAGTCGGGACAAGCGATCGGCAAAGTCGACAGTGTCCTGCTCGAATGGATCGATCATCCCAAGCGGACCACTCGAACCGAGGAAAGATACTCGCAGCAGCAATTCCAGGCAGCCAAGGCTCATTACCTCGCGCGCCTCCTGAAGAGGGCTGCAACGTCATCCGTCGCGATTTGCGGCGCGGGCCCCATCGGTAAGCAATGCGCCAAGCTTCTGCGGTCTGAAAGCATCGACGTGGTGAGCTTTTTCGAAGTAAACCCTCGCCAGATTGGCAGCACCTGGGAGGGTATCCCCATCCTCGACAATGAGCAGATCAACGATTACTGCGGCGCCACAACCCTGCTGTCGGCGGTTGGTCAGCGCGGCGCTCGCGGTCGGATTCGGAAGCTCGTGACTGAGGCTGGTTTCACCGAAGGCGAAGACTTCTACTGCCTCGCTTGAGGCAGCATTGACCCTGTCGGAGGCGCGATGTAGCTTTGTGGCATGGACAAAGTCGCTGAGACTGACCCGCGCGATATCGACGCAGAGATTGAGGAGCCCCTCCACCTAGAGAGCTCCCCGATCGTCCACGTCAGCCCTTGAAGCCACAAGACCAACCGCCATTTAACGATCAACCCGGCCCCCTTTTTGCAAAGGCGGCTACGAACCGAGATCTAAGATCCAACGGTCAGCATGACCCGCTTTCGCCCCTGCATCGATCTCCACGAAGGACGCGTCAAACAAATCGTCGGCGGAACCCTCGACTCAGAGACGAGTGCACTCACAACGAATTTCGTCAGCGATCGACCTCCTGAATGGTTTGCCGAGACCTACCGACGCGATCAGCTTGTCGGTGGCCATGTCATCAAACTCGGTCCGGGAAATGACGAAGCCGCACGAGCCGCGCTTGCCGCCTACCCGGGCGGTCTCCAGATCGGCGGAGGTATTGATCCGACCAACGCGACTGCTTGGCTCGCCGCTGGTGCCAGTCACGTCATCGTCACGAGCTACTTATTTGATTCAAGGGGCCATTTCCAAGCCGATCGACTCAATCACTTGATCGCTGAAGTCGGCTGCGAGCGTCTCGTCATCGACCTGAGTTGTCGCAAAACCGACACAGCCTGGACCGTTGCGATGAATCGCTGGCAAACCCTGACTGATCTCGATCTGACCCATGCCAATCTCGAGCAACTCAGCGAATCCTGCGCAGAATTTTTGATCCACGCCGCCGATGTCGAGGGCAAATGCGAGGGCATTGATGGGGAACTCGTCCGCTATCTCGGAAGCTGGGGGAAAGCACCCATCACCTATGCCGGAGGTGCCAGATCGCTCGAAGACCTCCACACGGTGCAGGCTCTCAGCAATGGCAAAGTCGATCTCACGATTGGGAGCGCCCTGGACCTCTTCGGCGGGTCCATCGCCTACCAAGACTGCGTTGGTTTTAATGGTCGGTGAGTCGGTTGTTGTCGGTTGTCGGTTGTCGGTTGTCGGTTGTCGGTTGTCGGTTGTCGGTTGTCGGTTGTCGAGATACGATCCACCCCTCTCATTAGTGTCAACCGCTTTGAAGATCTCCAGTGCTGGCAAGCAGCACGCCGACTCAATCAAAAAATTTGGCACCTGATTAACGGAGGCCGATTTCAGAGAGACTTCGCACTCATCGATCAGCTCAATCGTGCCACCGGTTCAGTGATGGACAACGTCGCGGAAGGTTTTGGGTCGGGCAGTGACCCAGAGTTCCGACGATTTCTCAGATATTCTCAAAGATCATGCGAAGAAGTGAAGAGCCAGCTTTACCGCGCAATGGATCGCACTCACATTAATCGAACAGAATTCGACGAGCTCATCGCTATCTTGGAAGAATCGTCGAACAAAACAGGGGCTTTAATTAGATATCTCAATCAATCAAAATAATCTCCACAACGACCGAAAGGACAAAGGACAAAGGACAAAGGACAAAGGACAAAGGACAAAGGACAAAGGACAAAGGACAAGATGACCCATTTCACCCCGATAATTACAACCCTCACCACAACCCTCATCCTGAGTTCAGGTGCGATCGCAAACGAGGCCCAAGACAACCCCGTCTCATTCGCCCACGAAGTCAGCGACCTCGCCCCTGACCCGGCGGTGACCTGGGGTAAGCTTGAGAACGGTGTTCGCTACGCCATTCTCCCCAACGCAGAACCGCCCGATCGAGTGAGCCTGCGTCTCCATGTCGAGGCGGGTTCACTCATGGAAAATGAGGACCAGCAGGGACTCGCCCATTTCATCGAACACATGGCGTTCAATGGGACGACTCATTTTCCGGCCGGGGAGATGGTCGAGTATTTCCAAAGACTCGGGATGGGCTTCGGCAGCCACACCAATGCTCATGTCACTTTCCATGAGACGGTCTACAAGCTTGACCTCCCCAACACCGAGGAAGCGATGCTCGACGAGGGATTCAAACTTCTCCGCGACTACGCCGACGGCATGCTGCTCCTCCCTGACGAGATCGAGGACGAGCGTGGCGTCATCCTCGCCGAGAAGCGCTCCCGAGACTCCGTCAGTTGGAGGACATTTGTCGAGCAAGTCGGCTTTGCGCTACCGGAAAGCATCGTCAGTCGCCGCATGCCGATCGGAATCGAGGAGGTGATTGTCAATGCGCAACGGGAGCGTTTTGTCGAATTTTACGAAAACTGGTACACACCGAATCGTCTCGTCGTGATCGCTGTCGGAGATATCGAGGTCGACGCCATCGAGACTTTCGTGGAAAGCTATTTCGCGGACATGGAGCCGCGCACTCGCCGCCCCGATCCTGATCTCGGCGAGCTTTCGGAGCGAGTCTGGGCAACTCATCACCATTTTGAAGAAGAGGCCGGAGAAACCTCGGTCTCGCTCGAAGCGCTGACCCGGCAAACTTCCGAAACTGCGATCGATAGTGCTGAGAATCGGGCTATCGAACTCCGTCGCAACATCGCCGCCCAGATCATCAACCGCCGACTGGAGCGACTCGCAAAACGGGAAGACACCCCGATCAGCTCTTCGAGCACTCACGCGGGGGACTTCTTCAGCCTCGGGCTCGCGCAATACGCTTCCATCAGTGCCGACTGCAAGCCGGGAGACTGGGAGGCGGCGCTCGCGCTCGTCGAGCAAGAGCTCCGCCGCGCTCTCGAATACGGATTCACGCAGGCAGAGATCGAGGAGGTCCGGGCTACCTACCGCAATCTCTACGAGGAATCCGCCAGTCAGATGGCTACTCGTAAATCGCGCGACCTCGCCAACCAGATTTCCCGCCGGATTGGCCACCGCGAGGTTTTCACCAGCCCGGCCGACGATCTCAAACGAGCTCTCCCTGAACTCGAAGCGGTCACCGCAGAGGAGTGTCTTGCCGTTTACAAAGCCCTTTGGGAGGAGGCCGACGAAACACTGATTTTTGTTTCCGGAAACGCTGAGATTTCAGACGCTGCGGTATCGATCAAGGCAGCCTTCGACGACAGTCAGGCAGTTGCAGTGAGTGCTCCCGAGGCCAAAGAGATCGCCACCTTTGCCTACGGGGATCTGCCACCGTCGGGAACGATCGCAGAGCGGAATGATTTCGAGGACCTTGAGGTGACTCAGGTCCGTTTCAAAAACAATGTGCGCGCCAATTTTAAACCAACCGATTTCGAGGACGAGACGGTCCATGTCAGGGTCCGGATCGGCAGCGGCCAGTTGACGGAGCCGGAGGGTGGTCTCTCTATTTTCGCTGGCCAGATGCTCAACGGCGGCGGCCTCGAGGCCCACAGCGAAGATGAACTCAAGCAGATCTTTGCGGGGCAGACGGTCAGCGTCGGCCTCAGCGTCGGAGAAGATGCGTTTACACTTACGGGAAAAACCAACCCAGACGACCTTGAGGCTCAGCTCCAACTGATGCGAGCCTACATCACCAATCCCGGCTTTCGCGAAGAAGCTCGGACTGAATTTCTCCGCTCTCTCGATTACCTTTACCAGCAGATCGAGCGCACACCCGGTGGCTTTTCGCAGGACGAGGTCTCCGCCTTTCTCCACGGAGGCGATCCGCGTTTTGGCTATCCTGAGCGCGATGCCCTTGAGTCTTTCACGATTGACCAGGTCAAAGACTGGGTTCTCCCCGAGCTCGAATCAGCCTACCTCGAAATCTCTTTCGTGGGCGATTTCGAACTCGAGCCCACTCTCGAAATGGCCGCGGCCACGTTTGGCAATCTCTCCGATCGAGACGCAAAAAAACCTGACTACTCCGAAGAGCGTCAGGTGACTTTCCCAGCTGGGACTGAAAGGACTTTCACATTCGACTCGGAGATTCCAAAGGCGATGGCCAACGCTCACTGGCCAACGGTCGACATTTTTGACATCAAAACGACAAGACGTCTCGGACTGGTCGGAGCGATTCTTGGCGATCGACTCCGCATAAAAGTCCGCGAAGAGCTCGGCGACGCCTACAGCCCGTTTGCCCACAATCTACCGAGCGATGTCTGGACTGACTACGGCTACCTTTTCGCGTCCATTACCGTCGATCCAGAGCAGGCGGAGTCCGTCACTGCCGTTGTCAATGAGATCGCGGCTGACCTGGCTACCGGCACCAGCATCACCGAGGATGAGTTGGAGCGATCTAAAAAACCACGAGTCGTCCAAATTGAAGAGATGCGCCGCACCAACCGCTATTGGCTCAGCAGTGTCCTCGAAGCGAGCCAGGAATATCCGCAGCGACTCGATTGGGCTCGCAGCTTTGTAGACGACTACCGATCGATTTCTCTGGAGGAAGTCAACACCCTCGCGGCGGAATACCTCGATGCGGAAAAACAGGTGACGGTAATTGTGAAGCCCGAGTGATCACTGACGATCGTGCGCTCCCCGCAAGGGAGCGCACCCCGATTCCAGAAAGCATCGCTACCACAGGAGCGCGGGTTTTCCTACCCGCGATATACCTCCCGATTCTGCCTGCGGGTTGAAAACCCGCGCTCCTCTGCTTTGATTGCGATCCTGAGCTGGTCAGATCTTCAATCTGACTGCCACCTTGAATCGCCCTCGACTCGGATCGTTGCTTGAGAAAACACCACCCATTTATCGACGGGCTCCGTGCCGTCGCAATCATACCCGTCCTCCTTTTTCACCTCGATCTTGGGGCACCCGGAGGATTTGTGGGAGTCGATATCTTTTTCGTGATATCAGGGTTTCTCATCGCTTCAATTGTGATTCGAGAGTTGGAGGAAGGCCGTTTCAGCTTTCTGCGGTTCTGGGAACGTCGCATTCGCCGGATCCTACCCGCTCTCGCAGTGGTTGTCTTCGCAAGCGCAGTCGCTGGGTTTTTCTGGATGATCCCCAGCCATCTGGAAGAACTCGGAAAATCAATTCTCGCCCAGCCTGCTCTCGCGGCGAATATCTACTTCTTTCAAGAGACCGGATACTTTGAGACTTCGGCTGAATTTAAACCGCTGCTCCAGACTTGGTCGTTAGCGGTAGAGGAGCAATTCTATCTGTTCTTTCCGCTTGTGATGCTTCTGCTGCTTCGAAATAAGAGGCATAGCGAGAGCCAACCTCACTCTCAGCGGAGAGCTGCGATCGTCTTTGTTCTAGTTTGCATTGCAGGCTCTCTCGCTTGGTCAATTTACAGCTCGATCCACTACCCCAGCTTTGGATTTTTCCTGACACCATCCAGGATCTGGGAACTGGACCTCGGCGTCCTCCTCGCGCTGACCGGGACTTTAGGTTTCAAGAAGCGAAAGCTGAATGAACTCTACTCCTGGCTTGGCCTAGGCATGATTCTAGTCGCGGTCGCCACATTCTCGGCAGCGACTCCATTTCCGGGCTATACCGCCCTGCTCCCCTGCATTGGCACGGTCCTGATTCTTGGATCCAATCTCGCGAACCCGACTTCGCTAGGGAGACTCCTTTCGATGGAGCCAATCCGTTTCGTCGGTTTGATCTCATACTCGCTCTACCTGTGGCACTGGCCGCTGATCGTTTTTACCCGATACCACACACTGAGTGAGCTGACCCCGCCTCAGCAGATAATTCTCGCCCTCGCTTCGTTTGGAATCGCAGCGGCATCCTGGCGCTTCATAGAGCAGCCATTCCGAAACAAAGCATCAAGCTCTTCAACACGTCGATCATCTCGAATGCCGTTCGTGTTTGCGGCTGGAATCGCCGTCCTGCTAGTCGGAACTGGATTCCTCTTCGCGAGGTCAGAGGGTTTGCCGAAACGGTTCCCGGCGGAGATTCTCGCACTGACCGATCTAGATGACGATCACATGCAGCTGCGCGGAAGGGACTATTTCGAAGAACACGGGACAATGCCTACCTTCGGGGCCGAACGGTTGAAGGCCGAGCGGAATATTCTTGTGTGGGGCGACAGTCATGCGATCGCTCTTATTCCAATATTAGAGAGTCTTGGTAAAGAACACTCGGTATGTTTTCATCTCGCTGCTCAGCCCTCTACGCCCCCACTGCTCAATGTCTACACCGAGCGTATCGGCAGGGCGACGATAGAATGGTCGGAGTCGGTGTTGTCTTATCTAGGACAAGATACCTTCGATGGCGTCTTGCTGCACGCTCGCTGGTCACTCTACACCGAACCCGATGAGGGAGGCACGGGCCGAAATCTGGTCCGCAGCGATCTGGACTCTGATGGGCTTGGAGAAGCCGTCTTCCTCGAGAAACTACGGGCTACGCTGGTGGCACTCAGGAACCACGTGACCCATATTTCTATCTTGGAGGAAATACCATCGCACAAGATTTCTGTACCCGAATTCATGATGCTGGCTAAGCTTCGAAGCCAACTGATTGAAGATGAAGAGTTCGTCTCACGATGGGATAGGAGTTCCTCCATTTTTCATCATGAAGCTGCGGAAAGAGCTACCGGAGAACTAAATGTCCAACTGATTGACCCATCGCCGGAATTGGTTTCCGGTTCGGGAAAGATACTTCGATTTGCCGATGGAAAAATACTCTACGGAGACTCCCATCACCTTAGCAGGGCAGGCGCCGAAAGACTACGGGACCCAATTCTCGATTGGTTAGAGACAACACTATAGAAAGCTGCAGGGGCTCACCCACCCGGATTCAGCCTTCGGTCTATTGGAGCGACCATCACTAGAGCCCAGGCGAAGCAGAGCAGCATACGTCCCTGAGTATTCATCTGATCGGTTAGGGCACATAGATTGAGAAAGACTTGAATCAAAAAAGAGACATTTAAGAGAAACGTGGGCCAAAGGCGGTCCCTACTTAATCCGATCTCACGAAGTGTCTGCCAAAGCAGCATGATACAGAACCCTAGGTAGAGGACTAGGCCGAGCCATCCCGTGGCGACCACAATCTCCACAAACTCATTATGGGAGTGCCACATGTAAGCATTTACTTCATAACCTAGCTCTTAGAAAACTGACTCGATTAGGACTTCATTTGCGCTATAGCCGATTCCGAATGGGTTATCCTTTAAGATTTCCCAGTTCGCATGCCAGTGTTCCAGTCGCTGGCGATTCGCCTCAGCCGAAGGATCAAAACCACTCGCGAATCTGGAACGAATGGAAGGGGTCAGCAGGAGTGCCGCTAAACCAATCAGGCCAAACAGCGACATTGCTCCAAACCAGACTCGCTTGCTCCGCCAAGGCAAACAAACTAACCCAGCCAGCGCGGCAATGGGCAGCGCCGCCCAGGCACCCCGCGTCTGACTCGCAAGTAGCCCAACGAAACAAACGGAACCAACGCCGATCCCCAACAAGACAGCCCGTCGCCCCCAGAGTGAATGGGTTGCGCCGAGCGCAGCCACAACGCAGCCAATAAGGAAGAAACACGCCATAAGGTGGCCAAACGGAATCGGATTTCTCAGTAAGCCTCGCCCCCGGGCATCTCCCTCCCCTTCGGTGAAAAGATATTGCAGCGGGTCCGCCTTTGTTGCTACCTGGATCAGCGCAACAGCAACACAAAAGCATGTAAGTAAGATCGTGATGAGCAGCGAGATCTTGTCTACTTTTGTCGATGGTAATTCCCTGATCAGGATAGCGGTCGGCACTAAACCGAGAATCAGAATTCCAACCCACTTCAATTCGCTGACGTAGGCAAAGTCAGCAATCGGGCTTACTGATTGAATGATGATAAAAACGAGTGAAAAGGCAGATAAAACCAGCCACGGCCATTTGTTTTCAGTGAAACAGTGTCGCAGTAAACCGCGGCACTTCTGATCACGCAGTTCAGAGACACTGCACAAGCCGATCACCGCAAGACAGATGTAGGCTATCGAGTTGCCCATCAGCATGGCCGCAGGCAGAAGGATCAGGGGTGTCGTGGCCTTCATCCCTTAATTGGATCGTGAAAAGTCTTCAACATTGAGGCTGTAGCGGGAAACAAGCTGAGCCCACTGGTCATCATTCTTTGTTCCAACCAAGCAATTTTCATACTTCAGTCCAACACTCTGTGAATCCTTGACATAGACTATTCCGCGGAATGAGTCGGGGACTTTGAAGGAAGAGGTTCCATTACGGTGACTCATCACTTTCCACCAGAGGTCGTCTGCTTTGGGACAGCATTCTTTGAGTGCCGCAATATCGAAGACCTCCTCAGAAAACGCCTTTGGCGGATAAAACACGCCTCCATATCCAAGAGGGAGCAGTCCCTTCTCTGTCCCAGATTCATGATGCCTGACCGCCTCCCATTCCTGATACGGGAAAAATTCAGCCCCGCTGCCTCCAATTTTCAAAGCCCTCAGGCAATGGATGGACTCCGGGGCGGTCTCAGCACCTTTTACCAATTTTTCGAGCCAATCAGGCGGGTAGATAATATCGTCGTCAGCAGTGATCACTGCACTCTCCGGGAAAGCCTTCAGAGCCGGGAGAAGCTTGGTGTGGGGCCCGACGTCATCTACTTCCGTGATCACTACTCCAAAACTGGTGAGTTCATCGACCTCTTTCGGAATCTTGTTTCTGGTCCCGACCGCGATCCAGAGCTGAATCGAGCTGGGACGCCTCTTCTGCCAGAGCAGAGATTTCAACACATAGCCAAGAAGGTGAAATCTCTCGGGGATCGATGTCAGAGAAACGATTGGACCCTCAGATTCGAGCACTTCGGGTTGGAATCGCTCGGCACGCGCATGGGTCAGCCACGAGCGGCAGCGCGAAATCGGTTGAAACTTCATCTTCTAACCTGATTGGTTCACGAGAATTTGTCCAAAGTTAAGTCGTCCCCCATAGATTCAAACCTGGACCTAGCATCCTCGCAGGAATCGAGAGTCGCACACGACTCCGGAAGTTGCTTCGGAGATGCGAGTCACATCGTAGGGCTGTAGTGTCTCCGACTGATTTGCTCTTGGCGGATTTTTCATACATTCCTTAAATCTGTCGCGAGCCAAAATATCTTAGTAGTCTGCATTATCACAAACAGATGAGCCCCACCATAAAACTCCCGGCTGAATTCGTGCCAGTCCACTGTAAACACCTTAAGCGTTTCGGCTGCGATGACGACGGGGGTTATCTCATAGACTCCCGCTCTTTAGAGGAAGCAGACATCGTTCTCAGTCTCGGCATCAACGATAATTGGACCTTTGAAGAGGCGGTCACTGCGACCTATCGCCTGCCACTTCATTGCTACGATCCTACGACAAGCTTCCGTTTGATCTTTCACCGGTGGTTTAAGGCGCTGGGCCGAGTGTTCAGCGATATCAGCCATTTAAAAGGGCGCTGGGCAAGGCTGACTCAATTGACCAGCGCGATGCTCTCATACAAATCGTTTTCTACCAAGCACGCCACATTCCATCGAGAATGGGTCGCCTCAAGCGAAAATGACTCAGTCAGTTTCCAAGACTGTCTCGATCGGATTGATCAGCAAGATCGAGTGTTCGTGAAAATCGATATTGAGGGGAGCGAGTATGCTCTATTGAACTGCCTACTTAGCAACCAAAACCGTTTCACCGGAC
>JBCCBR010000019.1:0-14659 GCA_039033935.1 Verrucomicrobiota bacterium | reverse complement strand
TTGGTCGCGACCGTCAATGGCGAGGGAATTGAAAAGCCCAACCCTCGTATCATTGTTCCTTGGAATACTCGACAGCCAGGTATCTTCACCTATGTCTGGGATGGCAACTCACGATCCCATCGGATGCAGGTCCGGAGCGCTGGTAAGAAGGGAGAGCGCACCGCAGTCGAAAATCTCAGCTACCCACCCTTCGTTCTTGATCGGGTCGTTGTCGGCTACCGTGACTCTGAGACTCAACGGGATTGGGACCAAGCGCCCGAAGGGATGAAGCTTTTCGAGTTCGGGATCTTTCAGCGGCCTCTCGATCCTGCTGAAATCGAAGAACTTGAGGACGAGTTGAGCAACCGATATTTTGTTCCCTGGAAGGAACGAAACTAGGCGGCCGCTAAGCCATCAGAACTAGCTTTAGGGGACGTCGAAAAACCAAAATGACCGACCCAGCTTGCATAAACCGACTCTCGCCTCGTTCTGAGAACTCTTGAGAGCTATGGCTATCGAGAATTCTCACGCCTCACGAGAGACAGTTTCTGCAGCGCTCGATTGGGAGATCAGTTTTTCGAGATCGCCTTAACGACCTGATGGTCGTCGTGAACAAGGCCGCGTCTTTGGCCTTTGTAGGGCTTTGGAGCCGGCAGTGGGCCTCGAACTGCGACGGGGTCGCTTTGTGACGGTCAGGGTTTGACGGCGAGTATTGACCGGGCGACGGGCCGCGCCGACGCGACGAAGGGGAAAAAATCGAACTGCGGTTTCGCCCTGAGGTAGATCGATGGGACTCGCCCCGTCGCTGAGAGGCCGTCCTGTTTCTTGGAAATCATCAGATGAAGTCAGGTCCCCCGGTAAGGAAGTCCCCGTAGAAGAGCCGTTGCTTTTCACCTGTTCTGAAGTTGCTGCCTCGTTTGGGGTTTGATCAGTCCCGCTCATCGACCCGGCGAAGGGTCTCGATTCGACGGCTTGCCTCTCGGGTGAGACAGATGCCATCTGCGGAGAGGCAATTGACCCTGAGGGCAAATCAGGAGAGTTGCTCGGAGGATAAAATGTCCGGGTTTGCAGGCGCGTTTTGGAAAGTCTTTGTGAGACGAGGGTATGGCCGAAACTCGCTCGGCGACCTCGCAATATCGACTTGGCTCGTCGCCGCCTTGCAGTGATCTGCGCAGCGACGGCCTGCCACTCTGGGCTCGATTCGAAATCGCTGGGATCTTTCGAATCTTCAGACTTGGGGAAGTCTTGCAAGGCTGTCTCCGGCGTCTCTTCTGTCAAGGTATCAGGCTCGGCTGAATCGTCCTGAGAAGCAGGCTCGGCGTTTGTCGCTAAAGCTGCTGTCGCAGCAACTCCGGCAGCGATAGCAGTTTCCGAGATCGGACCCGCATCATCGCTCGGGACCGCGTCATCGATCTGATGAAGCGTTTCGGTAACGATGATTGGATCGCCCTCCGCTTCGGAGATCTTCTCTAGATTGCTCTCAATAGGCTCTGTCGGTTCGACAGGGACATCGGGGCTGGACGGGACCAATTCCGAGTCGGACTCGACCGGCGTGGTGAATGTGGCTGATTCCGATTTCAGACCCGACCCGGTCGTTGCCACGACAGGGGAAATCGGCTGGGTCGGCGATATCACGAAGCTGGAAAGCGCCAGACTGGGAACACCGACTGGAAGAGAGGGAGTTTCTTCGTTCCTGTGCAGCACTTCGGTCTCTGAATTTGAGACGATGCGGTAGCGGATCCCGGCCCAGTCGATGGTCTGTTTTTTCCAGGTGCTGGCGATGATTAGCCAGTGGATCACGAGCCAGAGTGGCGTCAGCATGTGCTCGAGCCAGCTGGCGGCGAGAAGCCGTTTTCGGATGTGCTCGCTTTGAAACAGCTTCAAATAGACCCGCTGCCGTAGGCAGGCTCTAACCTGGTCCAGCAAGTAGGCGGCCGCCAGTGGAACCCAGGCCCAGAAGACTCCCGCAACGATTGCAGCAACGATCGAGAGCAATCCAATCACATAGCCGGCCAGGATGATGTTGGCGCAAGTGTAGAGAATCGGGCTGAAGAACCTCACCTGAGTGTATTGCCGTCGGGCAAACTCAAGAAAGCTCGAAAGGGTGAAGTCGACTTTCGTCGGCGTGATCAGAGATCGCACAAACGCGATTCGGTTCCCCGCTTTGCGAGCGACTTTTGAAATTCTGAGATCGTCATTGAGCGAGCCGCGGAGTAGGCCAGGCACATCGATTTTGTCGAAGGCGTCGCGTGTCATCGCCATGGTGCCACCCCAGAGAAAGCTCGACCATTCGGGGCCGCCCTGGGTGGTGATCGACGCATTGATGGTCGAGGCGAGCTGACTCGCGAAAGAGGGACGGCGCGGCACCAGCCAGCGATAGCTTGTCGAAAAGGCGTGAGTGCCGTGATTGAGCGGGGCGACCAGTTTTCCGAGCCAGGTCGAATCGATCTCGATGTCGGCATCGGCAAAGACGATGATGCGATCCTCGGTTGTGAGCTCTGCGATCGCGGCTCGTTGGTTGTGTACCTTTTGCCCCTCGTCTTCGCTTTCTCCCGAGCAGACCAGAGCCACTTCGCGGAGATTGGCGCCCATCTCAGGATGACGCCAGGTCGGACGATTCTGGCTGAGGTCCAGCTGTTCACAGAGGTATTGAGCGATCGGATCGTCCCAACTCTCGAAGGCCACGATGACCCGATAATGCGGGTAGTCCTGAGCGAAGAGCTTGTTCAGCACGCGAGTGGTGTGAGGCAAGGCGAAGCCCTTTGCTGGGAGAATCAGAGCGACTGGTTCTTGCTTTTTTACGGGCTTCCCCCACCGTTTCTGCTGAAAGTGCATCGCGATCGGAAAAGTCCCGACACGAATCACCGCCACCAGCAGCCCGAAAAGCCAAAGTCCCCAAAATGCGTAGAGAATCGTCTCGATCATTGTCCCAGCGATAGCTCACAGTGTCTTCCTCCACCTGATTCCGCAAGTTTGATTAATCACTATTAGGTAATGAGTGTCGTCGAAGCGAAACAATTAAAGAAGATTTACCATTTTGGTGACGTCGAGGTGAGGGCGCTCGATGGAGTCGATCTCTCGATTAATGAGCATGAGTTTGTGGCGATTTGGGGACCTTCGGGTTCTGGGAAGTCCACCATCTGCAATCTCATGGGCCTCCTCGATACACCGACTTCGGGTGAAGTCCTGATTGGCGATCGTGCTGCAGCGGGGCTCAGCGATGGTGATCGCAGCGAGCTGCGCAACGATGCGATTGGTTTCGTCTTTCAAAATTTCAATTTGATCCCTGTGCTGACCGCGTTGGAAAACGTCATGCTGCCGCTGCAGGTCCAAGGGGTCGATTCGGATCAGGCACGAGAGAAAGCGACGGAGATGCTCCAGGAGGTCGATCTTGGGGAGCGTCTCGATCATCGCCCTCAGAAAATGAGCGGGGGACAACAGCAGCGGGTTGCAATCGCGCGGGCGCTGGTGACTGAGCCCAGCCTCGTCATCGCCGACGAGCCAACCGCAAATCTCGACACGCCCAATGCCAACCTGATCATTGATGTAATGCGGCGGATCAATCAGAAGCGGGGCGCTGCGTTTGTCTTCTCGACGCATGATGATCGCCTCCTCGACCGAGTCGACCGCAAAGTTCACCTTCAGGATGGGAACATTCTTGAAGACGAGCGGGTCGCTGCCTAAATCAGAGGGCTCTCGCAAAGTGCTTTGCGTGAACCACGCATTTTTCGATTTCCAAAACGTCGCACCACCATCATACTGCGATCTCGTTGTAACCAACGAGCCTTGCCCCGAGCGCACCTCTTACTTTTTGACTGATGAGCGATACTACGGCCGAAGTGAAGCCACTGAAGCATGCTGAAGACCTGACCCTTGTCGATCGCGCCATTGCCGGAGATGACGATGCGGTCGCGGACTTCCAGTCTGAATACCAGCCGATGCTCGAGCGGGTGCTGATGTCGCGTGGAGTCGATCGAGTCCACGCTCAGGACCTGGTCGCTGATGTTATGGCCGAGTGTTTTGGAGCGGGGAAAAAAGGTCAGACCCGCCCGTTGCTGGAGAAATTCGAAGGCCGATCCTCGCTTTCGACCTGGCTGATCCGCACGACCTGGAATCGCTGGCTCGATCTGAAGCGTCGCGATAAATTTCGCGGAGAGCTTCCAGTCTATGAAGAGGAGGAAGAGGGCGGCGGCGATCGATTCGATCGACTTCCCGGAGAAAATCCTGATGAGGAGCTGCTCGATGAAGACCTTGGCTCGCTGATGGGAGACGCGATCAAGAGCGCCTTCGGTTCGCTTGAGCCCGATGTGCTTTTGATGCTGAAACTCTCTTATCTCCACGGGATCAGTCAGAGCGTCATTGCCCGCATGTGGCAATGCGATCAGACGCGGGTGAGCCGCTCGCTGACCGCAGCTCGGGAGCAGATCGCCCAGGTCACCATGGAGCAGATCCGGCAAGCCGACTCAGGGATTGAGCTCGAATGGGATGACTTTAAGCGTCTCTGTGCGGCCGGAATCGAGCTCTGAGCCCGGTTTTTGCAGCGCAGAGTCGTAAAATTGCGAAAATTATAAAATTTGCGCTTATTTTAGATTGAAAATCACGGATATTTTGGGTATCCGTTCGTCTGTTCCCACGCACAGACATGAAGAGTCCGGTTTGGTTCCCCGCCTTTATCTTGATTTCGCTGACAAGTTCGGTCATCGCCGAAAGCAAACCCAGCGTCCTCTATCTGGGAGATTCTCTCAGTATCGGGGCATTTGGACAGTCATTCGATTCCTCGATGCGGAAATCGGGATTCGAAGTTCACACGGTTGTTGCTGGCGGTGCGAGCCCGTATTATTGGCTCCGCAGCTACCAGGCTCTGCCCTGCACGATTGGCTATTGGGAAAAATCGCCCAGCAGTGAGAGGCGCATGGGCTACATCCGAGCTGTTACGAAGCTTGAGGATCTAATTGACGATCACGAGCCGGATATCGTGGTGGTCCAGACCGGCATTAATCTCTACGCGACCTTGCGGTCTCGTCGCCGCAGCAAAGAAGACAATGTCGCGGAGGTGACCTCGCTGGTCGAGCAGATGTGCTACTCGATTTCCAAAGGAGGTGCCGTCTCCTACTGGGTGTTGCCACCTCACAGTCATGAGATGCGCTACCCTCGCGAGCTCCAGGATGAGCTCGCCGGAATCATGACAAGCGTTGTCGAACGCTACGAGGGCATCGTTTTCGACAGCCAAAGCGTGACCCAGTTTGTCGACCCCTATCCAGCTACCGATGGAATCCACTACGGTCCGACCGAGGCTCGGGGCTGGGCCGAAAAGGTCTCTCTCCATTTCACCAATTCTCTTGGCTCTCTTGAAGAGGAAGGCGTTCAGGTCGTCAGCGCAGTGCCGGTCCAGCCCATCCTCGTGGAAGGTGCCGAGCGGGAGAAGGTCCGCACCCTCGGTTCGAACGTTGAGCCGCTCGCGAGGCCGGGTTCCGATGCCGATGTCGGAAATCAATTGGCCGAGGTGGAGCTTGAGCTCCGGCTTGTCGCCAAGTCCGAGATCCAACATCTCAGCGAGCTGGATTACTCCCACGCTCTCGGCGTCTTTGAATACGAGGTGGTCCGTGATATGTCTGGTAATTACCCCCACGATCGCATTCGAGTTGCGCATGGGATCGTTTTTAATCGACGTTTCACAGCTGCCGCATCGCGGGAGATCGGTTCCTCGATCGCACTTCGTCTGGTGCCGCTTTCTTCCTATCGCACGCTCGCGACCTGGCAGGTGAAGGACGATCTCCGCACCGATCTTTCGATGCCGCTTTACACGCCGAAGCTCGACTGATCGGGGTAGAGAGCGAATGTCAGGCACTTGGAGTATCAAGGTCGAGATCACTGGGGCGAGTGAGCGCCTTGATCGTTATCTCCCCGCAGCGCTCGGCGTTGCCGGATTCGAAGCATCCCGCTCGCAGGTTCAGGATTGGATTCGAGATGGCCTTGTCACGGTTGAGTCGAGAGTGGTGAAACCGCGCTTTTCACTCGAAGGCGGAGAACTGATCGAAGTGAGATTCCCCGAAGAAAGTGAACGAGAGCTCTCACCGGAGCCGATCGCGTTGACGATCCTGCATGAAGACGAAGATATCATCGTGATCGACAAGCCGAGTGGCATGGTGGTCCACCCTGGCAGTGGTAACGAACGAGGTACTCTTGTCGCGGGTTTGCTGCATCACACCGGTGGGAGGCTATCCCACCTCGCCGATCCTGACCGACCGGGAATCGTTCATCGTCTCGACAAAGACACCTCCGGTTGCCTCGTCGCTGCGAAGTCCGATCGCGCCTACGAGTCATTGGTCGCTCAGTTTTCGGGGAGAGAAACGTCAAAGCGCTACCTCGCGGTGACGCTGGGAATTCCCCAACGCGAGAGCGGTCGCATTGAAAGCCAGATTGGTCGTCATCCGGTCCAGCGACAGCGCATGGCGATCCTTGAGCCTTCCGCCGGAAAGGAAGCGATCACCGATTACAAGGTCATCCAACCGGACCCCGAGGGTGAATGGGCCGCTCTTGAATGTGTCATCCACACAGGGCGGACTCATCAGATTCGAGTTCATCTAAAAGAGGCTCTAAGATGCCCGATTCTTGGCGACGCCATTTACGGGAGAAAGGGAAAAGGAGCAGTCGCGGTCGAAAGACTGATGCTGCACGCTCGAGAGCTCGGATTCCGGCATCCTGAAAGTGGAGATCCCGTCAGCTTCGAATCGCTGCTACCAGAACCGTTTCTTGCCTTTTTCGATCCAAATCACATGGATTTTTGAAAACAAAGCGAGCGGAGTATTCTCGCACTCCAGACAGGTCGAGAGGCAACCGGAGGCGCCCTTAATAAAAGCCCGAGTCCGGAGCGCCGCAACTGAGCCCCTTCAACATCCTGTGTCCCGGCCAGGACACAGGATGTTGAAGGGGGAGGAGAAGCGCGATTTGCGGCGGGTTGGTTTTGGCGCGGTTTAGGACTTGGTCAAAGACTGCGCGATCCTTGCCCGTTTGGGCTATGCTGGCTCGTCACTGAGGCGACGAAATTTCAGTGACGATTTCTTCCGAAGGATTCGGAGGCCCGGCGTGGGTCGAGTGATTTTGTTCAGGGGGAGTGCCGTTCCCGAGACCGTCCTGAAAAAGTTTTGGGAGCAACCACGAAGAAACCGCAAGGATCACCAGACTCATCATCGCATAGACCCAAGTGACATTTCCAGAGGCACTGAGAATGAGCAGCCCAAGCCCGAGCACAAGAATTGCTTCACCAACGACGACCCAGGAAACCGGTCCGATTTGGCCAACGCCGAGGGCGAGGATCTGATTCACATGACGCCAGATGTGGCTGATGAAATAAAGGCCAAAGGCGGCAAGCGCCCAGCGACTCATTTGGAAGGTGTCGGGCGCTTTACCATAGAATTCGTCGCCTGCCCAGAGAGGTAGGAGGATCGGACCGAGCGCGACCAGACCAACTGCTGCGAGGGTTGAGAAGCCAAGCCCGCCCCAACGGATTCGTCGGGCCAGCTTCAGAATCCACGGTCGATCATTTCTCTCATGAGCGTCAATTATGGCAGGCCAGCTTGGCTTGGTGAACATGCCGACAATCCCCGCGAGGGAAAAGTGGATCGTGATCATCACGTTATAGACGCCGACCGCCTCGGGTCCGGCGAAGTGACCGATGAGAAAGACCATGGCGTTGTATTCAACCATCGCGGCAAGGACGTAGGCGATCGAGAAGCGGCCACTGTCGAAGAGCAGGGGCTTGACCAGGGCTCGACGAAACAGGGCGAACCGTGGGAAGAGGTAGGGGCGCCGCCACATCATGTGCGCGGTGTTGCAGAGTTTGGCGAGGGCGATCGAACCGTTTACCGCGATCAGCATGAACTCGATCGTCGGGAAGAACCAGATCCCGCTGAAAAGCGCGATTGCTCCGAGTATGTTTCCACCAGCCCCAAAGGCGTTGGTGTAGCGAGTCTCGAGATAGCCATCGCGGGACAGTTCGAACGTGATACAGATCATCTCGATCGCGATGATGGCGAGGCCAATCCAGGCGGCGCGTTGCATCACTTCAGCGACTGGGGCGAACTTTTCCCCGAATAAATCCGGGATCGGCACCCAGATCAGCAGTGCTGCTGCGATGATCGACGCGAACAAGGTGAGACCAGCGCTGAGGAGGATACCGGTGGAAAAAATGGTCCGCTCGCGATTTCGGTCCCCTTTCGCGACAGCGGTCGAAAGTTCTTTGGTCAGCGCCGGGCCGATCCCACAGTGCAGCATATCGATCACGTTGACCGCCATCACGATGGTCGTGTAAACGCCGAACATTTCCATGCTCAGTTCGCGGATCGCGATCGGAATTGAGGCGAGACGCAGCAGGATGGTCCCCAGCTTGGAAATAAGCGAGGTGATGAAGGCAAGCCTGATCGAGCGATCCCGAAAAGATGCCTGAGACTGGGAGGAGTCCTGACTCAAAACAGATTGAGCCAAAAGGTCGTTGATATTGAAAATATGGCAATTATAAATATTGCCTATCAATAGCTCCTGCCTAAGGGACTTGGGTGGCACCTTTCAGAAACTCTGGATCAACCGTGACGCCAATTCCATCGCCATCTGGTGCTGTCATACTTCCGCCTTTCACCTCGATCCGGGTGCCGCTGGACTGCCACGGGAAGTTTTTCGAAAGCCCTTTGTATTCCTGGAATGGGCCGGGATTGGGGCAGCAGGCCGCATAGATTCCCATGTAGAGAAAGCCAAGTCCGCCTCCCGAAATATGGGGCGTGCAGTCGAGACCAGCTTTCTCCGCGACCTGCGCAACGCGAAGTGATCGGATCAGGCCACCGTAGTAAAAGAGATCCGGCTGGGGGATCTGGACTCCACCGGATTGGATCATTTTGCGGAAACGCCAGAAGCTCGACTCCTGCTCTCCCCATGCGATTGGGATTTCGAGCGCATCGGCGACAGCGCGGGTTTCGTCGAGATGATCAAACGGGCAAGGTTCCTCGTAGAAAGCAAAGCCGTTGGCTTCCAGCATGCGACCGACTTGGATCGCCTTATCGACCGACGTGTAGGAGCTGTTGGCGTCGGCGTAGAGCGTGCATCGGTCGTGGAGTGCCTCTGCCACAATCGGGATGAGCGCTTCGGTTCGTCCCGGGACCTGATCGGTCGATTTCATCCGGCCTCCAATTTTGAACTTCACAGCGCGGGCATCGATCGTGTCGACCGAAGCGACAATTCGTTGGAGTGACTCTTCTGGTGACAGGTGACGGTGGCTGTTGGCGATGTAGAGATCGATCGTGTCGCGCTTCCTGCCACCGAGGAGCTCGACTGCGGAAAGCTGGGATCTTTTCCCGAGCAAGTCGAGAACTGCAAACTCCGCCGCGGCGACCGCGACCCAGAAAAGCTGCCCCTGCATCTTGTAGTGGCTGCCGCTCAGAAAGACTTCATCAATCAGTTGCTCGAGATCCCGAGCATCTCGACCTTCGAAAAATGGCGCGACTATTTTGGTGAATACCGGGTAGCAGTGCTCGGTTCGGAAGGGATGCGCCACTGCCCAGCCCTCAGCTCCGTCAGCAGAGCGAGCGCGGACGAACCAGTTCCCATCGCGGCGGAAAAGACTCAGCGAGTCGATCCTGATGCGATCCGGTAGCAAATCGCGCTTCAGCACAGCGGGCAGATCCTCTGCTGGTTCGGATCGCCCCTCCGAGGCCATCAGCATGGTCGGCCCGGCACCTGCGAAAGCGCTCGCGTGATACAAAAAACTACGTCTTTTCATGTTCCAGTTCGTTGCGGCCAGGATACCTGAATCCATTCTGAAAAGAGCTAGGGGTCCAAGCCGGTTCTTTATTTCAACAGGGTCTTGAACGGAATTTTCTAAAAAGAGGTGAGTGATACATGGTTTCAGGTTCCTCTGCGAAGACTACCGAAGCGGAAGTTCCTCAACCATATTATTCCACTCTTCACGAGTAGAGACCTTCGCAATCAACTCTAGATCACATACCAATTGTCCAATGGTTGCCCTCATCTGATGAGCAAAGACGAGGCCACCAAACGCTCTATTCTCTTTTTGCCAAAGCTCAGCCAAAGCCTTGAAGCGGATATCCTGAGTGAAGAGCAGGCGATTTAAGTCAGTGGACCGAGCAAGGAGAAGCTCATCCGGAAGGGTGATCGCCTCATCTTCCTGGGCTGTGAGAACGTCGATTTCCCGTAGACGTAATTGTCGGGTCACTGCAAAGGGGACATGCACATCAAAATAGAACTTGATCATCCGACGGCGTCAGATCGAGGAAGACCGTTTCGCGAGCAGTAGCTTCAGGCGAAGAGGTGACTCAGTCCTTTGTTTTGAACTTTCCAGCTCTGAAGCGAGGATTCGGTCTGTTTCTTCCGGATTATCGAAATAGTAGGCCAGGGCCGAGTGGATCTCAGAAAGCCGAAGGTGAGGATAGTGTTCCCGGATCTGGGCTGCAGACCATCCGTGAGCGAGATGATCTGCCACTATCATAGAGACTCGAATTCTGGGCAGTCGTGTCAGACGCGGATCCCGTTCGTTGGTTGTGAGGTGGGGATAGCTCAAAGACGCATTAGCCATAGCTCTAGAAGCTAGTGCTCAAATTGAGTCCTGGAAATAGAAATTAATCATTCGCCGGATTTCCAGGTTAGTTGAGCGGGACGGACTTTCGTGACAGGTGAGAGAGTTTTCCAACTCGTCAGATTATCGACAGGAGCGGTCGGGACTCTCCTCGCAGTCTCCGCCGAGGCGACTAAAGGCGCCGGTCCGGAGCGGTGGCTTTAGCCACCCCGCGATTCGCTGGGTTTCAGCGCGGGTAGGAAAACCCGCGCTCCTTTGAGAGCGGGCCTTCGCGACAGGAGCACGGGTTTTCCAACCCGCGAGAGGAGCGGCTCGCAGTCTCCGTCGAGGCGACTCAAGTCGCCGGTCCGGAGAGGTGGCTTTAGCCACCCCGCGATTCGATCGCAGTCGTTCCGAATCTTTCCTGTCTCAGACCCGCGAGATCATTTCCTCGGGTTCGAATCGGATCTTGGCGAGCGAGGCATACTTGTCGCTGTCGGCGCGATAGCCAGCCGGGCAGAGCACTGCGGTGGTTAATCCACGCTCCGTCAGCCCGAGGATGCTGTCATACTGCTCGGCGACAAATCCCTCCATCGGACAGGCGTCAATCCCGAGCAAGGCACAACTCGACATAAACTGTCCGAGTGCAATGTAGGTCTGCAATTTCGCCCAGTTCACTTTGCCGCGCTCGTCCATTGCGTTGACGAAGCCGACCATCATGTCGCGGAAGCCACCGGTGGTGCCGGGTGCGTTGCGAATCGATTCAGTCCGATTGAGAAACTTGTCAATGTAGGCTTCATCGACATCTGTCTTCGCGGCGATCACGAGCAGGTGGGACGCGTCGACCACCTGCCGCTGGTTCCACGAGTGCTCGACGAGCTGCTCACGAACCGATGGGTCCGTCACGACGATAAACTCCCACGGCTGCAGTCCGAAAGAGGAAGGTGTGAGGAGTAGAGACTGCTCCAGAGCTGCCCACTGGTCGTCAGGTATCTTTCGATCGGGATCGAATGCCTTCGTCGCGTAGCGCCAGTTGAGTGCGGTGATGAGTTGGTCGGTCGGAATTGGGTTCATGTGTCAGAGTATTCCCTCTAGTTTTGCCGCGGAACTTCTTTGAGCCAGTGCGATCTGACAACATCTTTCCCGAGGAAACTCTCGTTCGAATTGCGACAAAAATTTCGAATCCCGCGCTCGCTGTGATCGTCTCTCCTCGGTTATGCTCTCCCTGCATATGACTCTTCTAAACCGCTTTCGTTTTCTGATCCTTGCCCCGCTCCTCGTCAGCTCCTCGCTTTCACCTGTGCGTGCCGATCTCGCTGATGACATGGAGAAAGCGATCGCAAATCTGCGGAGTGCCGGTCTAGATCAGCCCGAAGCCATCGCCGGAATGCTGACATCGGCTGCTGAGGGCTACATTCAGCGTGGCGACATGGAGACGGCCTTGGAGCGAGTCAGTGAGGCACTCGATATCGCTCGATCTTCGGGCAACGCCAACGTGGCCACTTCCTCCCTTTTCACGCTGAGCAAAATTCTCACCGCGGCTGACGACGAGATTGCTCGCGATTTTATGATTCGCGAGCTTCAACTCGCTGGAGATAATGTTGAATACAAAAAAGCGCTCCTGAAAGTGCTCGATATGCACCTCCAGATGGTCGGCGACGTGAAGCTGGCGGTGCAGGCGAGCTACGATCTCTGGCAGATTCATCTCGCCGAAAACCCCGGTAGCAGTGATGAAATCTGGGCGCAGATGAAGTTCGGTGAGAATTGCCGCACCGCGAAAATGTATGATCTCGCCGTTCCAGCCCTGCAGGAGGCGCGCGAAAAGGCGCTGAAGCTGGGCGACGAAGAGCTTGCGGGGCATTGCACTCGCGCACTCGCGCTCGCATTCCAAATTGAGAAACAGTACGACGAGGCACTCCGTCTCTACTCGGAAGTGGTCGAGCTTTCTCGCCAGTCTGACCAAAAGCTCTTCCTCGGCTACTCGCTTCAGACCCTGGCCGACATTCAGACCGCCCTAGGGCAGCTCGACGAAGCCGAGGCGACAGCGCAGGAGGCGTTGGGAATGGCTGAGCAGAATGCGGTCCGAGCGACTGTGTCTCAGATCCTCGCTGGCATCGATCTAAAGCGGGCGATTGCGACAGGTGCTGCTGGTGGAGACCTAGAACTCTCCGACTCGATCGAGCACCTCGAGTTCGCCATCGAGCAACAAATGACGGGGCAGGGGGCGCAATTTGTAGGTCAGAATTTCGCGCTCCTGACTGCGCAAAATGATAACAACTTCATCACCGCGCTGCACCTCATCAACCAGGACCTCGCAGCAGCGGAAGCGACTCTGCAGCAGTCAAAGGGGGGCATTACTGGGTGGGTCGAAAACATGCAGCAGGTGGAAAGCTCTGCGGTGATGTCGCTGGATCAGATCAACAATCAGCTTTCTTTCCTCCGCTCCGATGTCTATGCGCTGGAAGAGCTTCTCGAGATTCAGAAAAAGGATTTCGTTGCCGCACTGGTCGCTTCGGAAAAGGGAAGGGGTCTTGCTCAGGAGCAGTTCATCAAAGCCCGCCTTGGGTTGGAAACCTCCTATGAGGAAGAAAAGGAAATCGACGGGGCGACCATTGCCGAAATTGCTGCCGAGGCCGAGTCGACTCTTGTTGTTTATTCACTCGTCCATAGCTTTCCGATGCAGGCGCGGCGATTCTTTCGTCCCGACGAGCCATACGCGCACCCGCAGAGTCTCCATATCTGGGTCATCTCGCCGGATGGGAATGTCGAGTTTCGCAGGGTGCCCCTGAATGGCCCGATCGGAGATCAGGTCGAGGCGGCTCGCGCCGAAATCCTGACCCCTCTCGAAAACGGCCAGCCGAGCCCGACCGGCCCGGCGATGCGGGCGCTCTCCGAGCTGCTGATCGATCCGATCCGCGACGTGCTTCCCGAGGGCGACGACTCGCTCCTCACTATCATCCCGCAGGGAGCACTCTACCTCGTGCCTTTCGCGGCGCTGCCCGATGCCGATGGCGTACCCCTGATCCGGGAGCATGCCATTGCCATGTCGCCCTCGATCTCGATGATCCGTCTCGCCCGCCAGCAACGCGAGGCTGTCGATGCTGCCGGTAATGACGATGTTCTTATTGTCGGGAATCCGACCATGCCAGGGTATCAGGTCCGCCCCGATCGGGATGCCGAGGCGCTTTCACCGCTCCCTGGCGCTGAGGCTGAGGCCATCTTCCTCGGACAGCTGCTCGGAGTTGAGCCGCTGATCGGCGACGCCGCGACCGAGCCAGCCGTCACCGAGCGGATGGAAAGCGCACGCATTCTCCATTTCGCCACCCACGGTCTGCTCGAGACCGAGAATGGTTTCAATGGGGCGCTGCTTTCGTCGCTCGCATTTGCTCCTTCGCCGGGGGAGGATGGCTTCCTCACCGCTCGCGAAACCGCTCGGATGAATCTACGAGCCGAGCTCGCTGTTCTCAGTGCCTGCGATACCGGTCGAGGCCAGATCTCAGGTGATGGTGTTGCCGGTCTTTCGCGAGGCTACATCACGGCCGGAGTCTCCACGCTGGTGGTCTCACTTTGGCCGGTCAACGATGCCGCCACCGCTGAGATGATGGGCACCTATTACGAATCGCTTGAAAGCGGTGCGCAGAAAATCGATGCGCTGCGTAAGGCGATACTCGTGACGGAAAAGAAATTCCCCGCTCCGAGCCTTTGGGCGCCCTTCATTCACTACGGCGTGACGCGGTAGCGGCTGTGCCGCTGTAAAAGGTGACAAGTCGCGGGAGCGGCTGCGCCGCTGTAAAAGGTGACAGGTAAAAGGTGAAAGGTGTCGGGTGTGGTGGGGGCGATGATTTATCCTAGTGCGTCGGACTCGGTGCGAAGGTGCGAAGGTGCGAAGGTGCGAAGGTGCGAAGGTCGAGTTTGTGCGGCGTGGTCGCCGCAGGGTTTGTATCCGTTCTCCGTTCTCCGTTCTCCGTTCTCCGTTCTCCGTTCTCCGTTCTCCGTTCTCCGTTCTCCGTTCTCCGTTCTCCCGCCTTCGCCAGAGGCTACGGACGGGCAAGCCGTTCTCCCGCCTTCGCCAGAGGTTACGGACGGGCAGGCCGTTCTCCCGCCTTCGCCAGAGGCTAA
>JBCCBR010000018.1:0-14892 GCA_039033935.1 Verrucomicrobiota bacterium | reverse complement strand
GCAGAATTTTGCCCAACACGTTGCTGAGACTATTTTCTCACATTTTTCACAGAGTTATTCACATTAACTCTTTTGAACAATCTCCAGTGAAAGTGGAATTTGCTGCCGATCTCGGCTCAAAGCTCGCTTGATGGACGGGTTCCGCCCTCTAAACTGCCTCCGAAATGGCAGGAAAGTCCGCAGGCACGTCCAGCAAATTGACGCCGATGATGCAGCAGTATCAATCGATGCGGAGAGAGCTTCCTGACGACGTCCTGCTGCTATTTCGCCTCGGCGATTTTTACGAACTCTTTTTCGACGATGCGAAGCGGGCCTCACCGATCCTGAATGTGGCTCTGACTCAGCGAAACGGCATGCCGATGTGTGGCGTCCCGCATCATGCCGCCGAGGGTTACATCGCCAAACTCGTCAAAGCGGGTGTCCGTGTCGCGCTCGCTGAGCAGACCACCGAGCCCGTCGCCGGGAAAATTGTCGAGCGAGAGATCCGACAGATCATCAGCGCGGGCACGATCGATGACCTCAATCTGTTGGATTCGGCTCGGTCCAATTATCTGGCGGCTGTTTATCGGGCCAAAAAGACTTTTGGACTTGCCTACGTCGAACACACCACCGGCGACTTCCGCCTCACTGAGTTCACAACCCTGGGAGAACTGGAGGACGAGCTCGCCCGGATTAAACCCTCCGAGCTGCTGTTTTCGGAAGAGCAAGCTGAGCAATTCGATCGACTCCCGGCAGCGCAGGACTACGATGGCTACACCTTCCTCTTCGACCAGGCCGAATACCTTCTCAAAGAGCATTTCTCGGTTCACAGCCTCGACGGCTTTGGGTGTAGCGAGCTCGGACCCGCTATTTCCGCGGCGGGGGCGATTCTCCATTATCTCGAATCCCAACTCCGTCGACGCGTCGACCATATCCGCAGCCTGATCGCTTATGAGAGCGATAGCTTCGTCCTGATTGACGCGGCCAGCCAGGTCAACCTCGACCTCGTTACGAGCCGATCCGGTGGAGTGAAGCACTCGCTGCTCGGCGCGGTAGATCGCACCACCACTCCGATGGGAGCGCGACGACTCCGCGAATGGATTCTGCACCCGCTTCGAGATCTGGCCCGGCTGCTTGATCGACAGGACCTGGTCGAAGCCCTCATCCGGGAATCGTTCCTACTTCACCAGTTTCGCGAGACCTTTGGCGAAATTCGCGATATGGAGCGAACTCTTTCACGACTGAGCCAGGGTTCCGGAAATGCTCGCGATCTCAAGGCGCTCGCCGTCTCGCTGCAGCAGGTTCCAGCGATCGGAGATCATCTCGCTGCGCTCGGTGAGGTGCGGCTCGCGCTGGAATTGCGATCCCGCCTCGGAGATTTTGGTGAGCTTGTCAGGGTGCTTGAGGTGGCTCTGGTCGACGAGCCTCCGGCCGCTCTGAAGGATGGAGGCATTTTTGCGGAAGGCTACAGCGAGGCTATCGATGAACTCCGCCGCGCCAAGACTGAGGGAAAAGCCTGGATCGCCGAGTTGCAGACTCGCGAGCAGGAGCGCAGCGGCATTCCCTCGCTCAAAGTGAAATACAATGCTGTCTTTGGGTATTTCATCGAAATCACCAAGGCGAATTTGGAGCGCGCACCGGTCGAATATGTCCGCAAACAAACCATGGCAAATGCGGAGCGATTCATCACTCCGGAGCTTAAGGAGGTAGAAAACAAGATCCTCGGGGCCGACGAACGACTCAAGGCGCTCGAATACGACGAGTTCCTCAATCTCCGTGAGACAGTCCTGGAGCACCTCGAATCGATCCAAGAGACAGCCGCGGCAATTGGTGAGCTCGATGTGATGCTCGGCTTTGCCGAGACGGCGCGCCTTTTTAATTACTGCCGTCCCCAGCTCGAGGAATCCGGTCGGTTGATCATCGAACAAGGCCGCCACCCCGTCCTTGATCAAAATGTTGGCGATGAAAAATTCGTGCCCAACGACACAGCTCTGAGTCCGAGCGAGAACAGCTTCATGCTCATCACCGGACCCAACATGGCCGGTAAATCGACCTACATCCGTCAGGTCGCTCTCATCACCCTGTTGGCCCAGACCGGTAGCTACGTCCCTGCGGATTCCGCCACAATCGGTTTGGTGGATCGGATCTTTACCCGAGTCGGTGCCAGTGATGATCTCGCTCGAGGCCAATCGACCTTTATGGTCGAAATGACGGAGACTGCTCTGATTGCGAATCATGCCACCGAGCACAGTCTCGTCATCCTCGATGAGATTGGCCGAGGGACCGCGACCTATGACGGCCTGTCGATCGCTTGGTCTGTGGCCGAGCACCTCCATGACCGAGTTGGTTGTCGCAGCCTCTTCGCAACCCACTATCACGAGCTCACCGAGCTGGCCGAATCGCGAGCAACCGTCAACAACTTCAACATCGCGGTGCGTGAGTGGAATGATCAGATCATCTTTCTGCGGAAAATTGTCCCAGGTCGGGCAGACCGTAGTTACGGAATCCAGGTCGCAAAACTGGCCGGATTGCCAAAGTCGATCACCGACCGCGCCAGCGAAATCCTGAAGTCGCTTGAAGGCGAGACAGTCAGTGAAGCGCCCGCGGAAACACCTCCGGCAAAAAAGAAACCTCGCGACGAGCCCGAGGAGGAGGATCCGCAAATGCTTTTGTTTTGAAGGCGCGGGTGGGATTTCCCAATGGCACAGTTGAAAAACGCCCGCAACCGGTAGGGACGATCTGTCCTCAGTCGTCCGCCGATGCCCGATCGAAGGCACGGTTGAAGGATGCCCGCACCGAAGCAGATAAGGGTGCCGGACCTTCGAGGACGAAGTTCCCTACCTTGTCGCACAACTTTCGCACCAGCAGGTTGTCCGCCCTCGTAGATCTTCACGAATCAGCTCATCCCGACATCCCCGTCGCGGACAGATACCGCCATCTTTCCAACGATGGTTCATGAGCCATCGGTCCGGTGGACGACTCCAGTCCTCACCGATCACCTTCATCGCATCGCGGGCCACTTCGCGGGTGACGCGGGCCAACTCGACCCGGTCCGCATCAGACAGTTCGCCACAAAGGGTCTGCGGGAGCAGTCGCATCCGCCAACAAATCTCATCTGCCATCCAATTGCCAATCCCGGGAAACCCTCGCTGATCGAGCAGCGCCGTTTTCACCGGTGTTTTCGGGAAACGTTTCACGAAGGTGGCGACCCACTTCGCGGAGAACGCTCGCTCCTGTGGCTGTGGCGGAAGCGACGACCACCATTCTGGTTCGCGGCTCTCCTCAGTCTGCTCAAGCGTCAGCTTCCCAAACATCCGGCTGTCGGCAAAAACCAGCGTGAGCGTTCCCATCCTCAAAACGAGATGGTCTGCCTTGGCTACTTCATGATCGAGCGGCGCCGTGAAAAGCTTGCCCGTCATTCCGAGATGCAATCCGAGCCAGAATCCGCTGCTAAACTCAAACAGCATCCGCTTACCATGTCCGTGACTTCCCCGAAACGTCTCACCGAGGAGGCCACGCTCGATTGCAGAGGCTGCGACCTCACGAAAAATCCGGGCCTTGGGATGAGTTTCGACAGCTCTCACCGTTTCACCGAGGCCGGGTTCCCACTGTTTTCGATAGTAGTGAACCTCTGCTAACTCAGGCATGTTGCTCTCGGGCTACTTTCTCAACTGATGCCCCTTTTTGAAGCACGGATGAAATCGACAATCGTGTCGATCTCAGGAGTTCGGTCTTCGAGCGAAGCGAGATGATCGACAGCTTCGCTTGTGTTCCGATCTTCACGGAAGATGATACGCAGCGCCTGCTTGATCGACTTCACCGAATCCTCTGAAAATCCGCGTCGGCTCAGGCCGACTGAGTTGACGGCCCGGATCCGCACCGGATTCCCATCGGCGACCATGTAAGGTGGCACATCCTGAACCACCTTGGTGCAGCCACCGGTAATAGCATGAGCGCCAATCCGGCAAAACTGATGGATACCCGAGAAGCCGCCGAGTATGGCGTAGTCCTCGACGATGACGTGGCCACCAAGAGTAGCATTATTCGAAAAGATGACGTGGTCTCCGACAATGCAGTCGTGAGCAACATGACAGTAAGAAAGGAAGTTTCCAAAATTCCCAATCACCGTCTCAGTCTCTGGGGCGGTCGCTCGGTGTACTGTCACAAACTCGCGAAAGGTATTTCCCTCCCCGACCCGCAGGTAGGTCGGCTCGCCGGTATACTTGAGATCCTGCGTCTGCTGCCCGACTGAACCGTAGGCAAAAAAGCGATTGTCGGGACCGAATTCAGACGGGCCTGCAAGGGTGACATGGTTCTGCAACCAGCAGCGATCTCCTAGCTTAACACCCGCATGAACGACGCAGTAAGGGCCCACCACGACATCCTCTCCCAACTCAGCAGAAGGATCGATGACAGCCGTCGGATGGATCTCGGTGGGCATTGCAAAAGCAGAAAATTGACGTCGATGAGGTCGTCGCACCCTGCTTTGAGACTTCGGTCGAAGGCCTCGTTGTGACAGGGTTAGATCGGAGAGTCAACAGGGTCAGGTCTCGGACTCAACAGGGTTAAGTCTCGGACCTAACAGGTTTAGGTCAAAACCAAACCGCAAAAAGAAATCCTGCGAGGTTGGTCTCCGCCCGATCAATCCATGATCGCAAACTTGAGTTCACACTGGGCCGTAGTCTCTCCGTTGACGTTGCAGCGACATTTCGCGTAGCCAATGTTGCGCCGCTGTTTCACCAACTCTGCCTCGATGAACAAGGTATCGCCGGGCAGGACCGGCTTGCGGAATTTCACCCCATCCGCGCTCATGAAATAGCCGATTTTGCCCTGATTATCCGGCTGTCGCAGCAGCACAATGCTTGCGACCTGAGCCATTGCCTCGACCTGAAGGACTCCGGGCATGACCGGGTGCCCGGGAAAATGGCCTTGAAAGAAGGGCTCGTTGATCGTGACCTGCTTCACTCCAGTACACTTGTTTTCGCCCTCGAAACCGACGACTCGATCGACCATTAGAAAAGGGTAGCGATGCGGCAGCACATTCTGCACTTCGACATTATCCATCACACCTTCGCCGGTCGGGATGTGGACCGCGGGGACGAGCGACTTCGTCCGCTCGTACACTGAGGCGAGCTTGCGGGCCATCTCGGTGTTTGGTCCGTGGCCGGGCTTCACCGCGATGACATGGCCCATGATCCGTTTGCCGCTCAGCATGAGATCGCCGACCACGTCGAGGATCTTGTGGCGGGCGAATTCCTCTTCGAAGCGCATTGCTTCTTTGCTCATGACCGAATCGCCCTTGATCACGACCGCATTCTCCAGTGAGCCGCCGCGAATCAGCCCTTTCTCCAGAAGTGGCTGGACGTCTTCGTAAAACACGAAGGTCCGGGCCGGAGCGATCTCGGTCGCGTAGGTCTCTGGGTTGATCTCGGTGGAGTAAAACTGAGTCATCCGCCCATCAGGACCAACCTGGGTGCAGGAGACGCGGAAGCGCTTATCGGGCACGATGGTGATGAGCGAGCCATTCTTGGTCTCGAGGTGAATCGGTTCGCGCACCTCGTAAACTGCTCGGGGAGCATCCTGCTCCTCAATGCCCGCGTTTTTGATGCACTCGACAAAGGGCGCAGCTGACCCGTCCCCTATGGGCGGCTCGTTCGCATCCATCTCGATCAGCGCATTATCGACATCCATCCCGACGAGGGCGGAGATGACGTGCTCGACCGTGTGGACTTTGACCGATCCCTCTGCCAGGGTCGTGGCGCGCTCGACCGTCTGGACCTTAGAGACATGCGCATCGATGAAGGGCTGATCCTCCAGATCGACACGCCGGAATCGAATCCCGTGATTCACCGGTGCCGGTTTCATCGTCAGAGTGACCTGCTCCCCGGTGTGAAGCGAAGTCCCGGTGAGGGTCGAAGGCGATGCGAGAGTCTGCTGTTTCGGAGCTGCCATAAGTCGGGTTTTCCTGTCAACCGCCCGTGAAGGCGAAGGGGCAACCGCTAAAGCAAACCACCCAAAAGTCCAGTCTAATCCGGTGCCCTGCTCTCGTCATGACGAAAGCGAGTCTACCTATTCTGCGCTAGACTGCGCCTATCGACCTGCGCCTCCACAGTCCCGATTTTGAGCTGATCGACGAGACCGATGACCTCGCTGTGGTGAGTAAGCCGGCTCACCTGCTGGCCCACCCGTCGGTGCCCGGAAATCCGCCGACACTACTCGACGGGCTGCAAGCCTTCTTCGTTTATGAAATCGCAATCGGCGGGCAGATTTCGCTGATCAATCGCCTCGATCGGGAAACCAGCGGGCTCATTCTTGTCGCCAAGCATCGCGACGCAGCGCGGGAAATGAGCATCGCGATGGAGCACCGCGAATTTCAAAAAACATACGAGGCCATCGTATCCGGCTGGCCAGAGGAGGACACCTTTGTAGTCGACGGGCCACTTCTGCGAGCCGGGGAGATTGCTCCCTCGCCGATCTGGGTCAGACAAATCGTTCACCCCGATGGCAAACCCTGTCGCACTCGATTTGAGGTGCTCGATCGACTGGTAGACCGGGAAACCGACCACCGCTTCGCCCACCTCCGCTGTTTTCCTGAGACCGGGAGGATGCACCAGATCCGAGCTCATCTCCATCACGTCGGGCTCCCGATCGTGGGAGACAAGCTCTATGGCCCCGATCCGAACTGCTATCTGGAGTTTATCGAGACCGGCTGGACCGCTTCACTGAGCCGGAAACTGCTCCTCGATCGACAGGCCCTGCACGCCTCCGCACTCGGCTGGCGGCAGCATCTCTGGCATAGCCAGCTACCGCCCCAGCTCTCAGAATTTATCGAGTGCAAAACGAAGTCGATGTCTTAGATTCCCGCCCTTTTGATCCCCGCCCCAAGGCGGAAATCGTGATCATTCGCCACAAAATTTCATGAATGTCTCTGTCGAACGCCTGCCTGATTGCAAAGCTCTGGTCTCTGCTGAAATCCCCGCAGACGAGGTCTCCAAGACCCGCAAAACGGTCGTTGGTCTTTTTGCCAACCAAGCAAATGTTCCCGGCTTTCGCCCCGGCAAAACCCCGACTTCCGTGATCGAAAAACGCTACGCGGGACCGATTCTGGACGAAACCAAAGATCGTCTTGCTCGCTCGGTCTACGCCGAAGCACAGGAAAAGCATGATCTCGCCCTGCTTGGGATTTCTTCGGTCGAGCGGGAAGACATCACCCCGGAAGGAGCCTACCTGATGGCGGTCGAAGTCGTGGTCGAGCCGGATGTCGAGGTCAAAGCAGAAGACTACCAGGGCATCCCGGTGGAAGTGCCGCGTTTCGAAACGAGCGACGAGATGATCGATGGGCATCTCACCAATCTCCGGGAGCGCGCTGCTGAGTTCGAGCCGACTGAGCGTGCCTCTGAGCCGACCGATGTCGTCATCATTTCCTACCAAGGCACGTTTGAAGGAAAGCCCGCCACCGAAGCCTTTGGCGAGCAGTTCAAGATTCTCGAGTCGCACGAAGATCATTGGGTCAATCTGCCCGGTGAGGGTCAGGAAGCGCAGGCATTCATCCCTGGTTTCGCCGAGGCGCTCGTCGGAAAATCTGCCGGAGATGAAGTGAGCATTGAGTCCACTTTTCCCGACGATTTCGGAGCTGAAGAAATCGCCGGAAAAACGCTCTACTACGACGTCACCGTGACCGAAGTCCGCGAGCGAAAGCTGCCGGAGCTGGATGAGGAGTTTGCCAAGTCTCAGGGGGTTGAGACTCTTGAGGAGCTCCGAGAGCAGGTCGTCGAAATGTTCAAACAGCAGTATGGGCGCTACCGCGATCAGATGATCGACAACCAAATCCTCGGTAAGCTCAATGAAGAAATGAGCTTCGACCTGCCGGAGCACATCGTCTTCGGGGAGACTCAGCGCCAGGTCAACCAAATGGCAGCGCGCGGCTACGAGCAGGGCATGTCGGAGGAACAGCTCGAGGAAAGCCAGGAGGATCTCGTGAAATCAGCTGAAAATCAGGCGAAAAACAACGTCAAGACCCTCTTCATTTTGAACCAGATCGCCGCTGCCGAAGGGCTCAAGGCAAGTGATGATGAACTGAGTCGCCGAGTCTCAATGATGGCCATGCAGCAGGGCCGACCCGTCAAGAAGCTCGCCCGCGAGCTTCGCGAAAACAATGGCTTTGACGACATCCGTCAAGACATCGTGGTTTCCAAAACAATCGAGTTCCTCCGCGAAAGCGCCGTCGTCACCGAAACCGACCCGCCAGAGCCCGAAAAAGATTCTGAGGCGTAATCGCTTGCGCGCCGGGAATCCCTCTCGGATCTTTTCCAAAATCTCAACCCTATTTCGCCTGCCACCATGATCGACGACCTCAAAGACGTTTCTGAAATTTCCCCGCTTTTGCCACCTCACCTCCAGGCCCGCGTCGCCGACCCGGTCCGCAATGTCTCGGTGATCGAGAAAGAGGGCAACTCGATGATCCAGTTCGACCTCATCTCTCGCTTGATGAAAGATCGCATCATCTTCATTGGCGAAGGCATCAGTGATCCGCTCGCGAATTACATCATTGCTCAGATGCTCTACCTGCAGATGCAGGACCCCGGCAAAGACATCAACATCTACATCAACAGCCCAGGTGGATCGGTCACCGCAGGTCTTGCAATCTACGACACGATGCAGTTCGTGACTTGCGATGTGAACACCTATTGCATGGGTATGGCCGCGAGCATGGGCGCCGTCCTCCTCACCGCCGGGACGAAGGGCAAGCGATTTGCGCTGCCAAACAGCCACATCATGATCCATCAGGTATCCGGTGGCGCTCAAGGCACCGCTTCTGACGTCGAGAGAACCGTGGAGTTCATGTATTCGCTCAAAAAGCGGCTTAACGTCATTCTTGCCGATCACACCGGAAAAACGGTCGAAGACATCGAGCGCGATGCCGACCGTGATAACTACATGTCGGCTGCTGACGCCGCTGAATATGGGTTGATCGACAGCGTGCTCGAGAAAAAGACCGCGGACAGCTAAAGCGGTCTCTCAGTCTGCAGACGCTGCCAGCAATGATCCGAGGTGGTGCTCTACCGCCACGGCGAGGCCTGCCTGGTTGTAGCCGCCCTCGAGGACGGACACGAGTCGACCGCTGGCGTGGTGATCGGCCAGCGCGAGTAGCCGGTTCGTCAGTTCGACAAAATCGTCGTCTGAAAGTCGGAAGTCCCCCAGCGGATCCCCTTGTCGGCTGTCGAATCCTGCCGAGACGAGGATGAGATCTGGCTTGTAGGCTTCGAGTTCTTTTTCCAGTTCTCCAAAGGCAGCACCAACACGTTCCATCCCGGTGCCGGCTGGCAAAGGGGCATTCATGGTGGTGCCTTTTCCGCTTCCTTCCCCGGTCTCAACGCGAGCGCCCGTGCCAGGATACCAGGGGTGCTGATGGGTCGAGAAAAAGAAAACGCTTCCATCGTCGTAAAAGCAGTCTTGCGTGCCATTACCGTGGTGCACATCCCAATCGACAATCGCGACCCGCTCGACTCCGTGGATCGCCTGAGCCTGTCGGGCGGCAATCGCGATCGTGTTAAAAACGCAAAAACCCATCCCCCGGTTGGGAGTGGCGTGGTGGCCCGGCGGGCGCACGGCGCAGAAGGCGTTCTTGAATTGTCCAGAAATGACGCCATCAACTGCCGCAAGCATCCCTCCGGCAGCAGCTCGGGCGACAGCGAGAGTGTCGGCACTGTATTGAGTGTCACCAGTCGACAACTGACCCGACTTCCCTCGGCTCAACTCCGCCAGGACCGTCTCGAGATACCGAGCATCGTGGACCCGCCGGATCTCATCGTCGGTCACCACACGTTTTGCGATTTCCGTGCACCGATCGGGAAGTCCCGATTCGGCAAGCCGTTCTGCGATCGCGAATATCCGCCCCGGAGCCTCTGGATGATGCGGACCCGGATCATGCCGTGAGAAGTCGGTATCAAGAAGCAAGCCGGTCGCCATGCTCTATTGAAAGACCAACCGCAATGGTGATCAAGTCAGCACTCGCGGTGGATAAATCGCTCCTCGCCTTCTATTTAAAGCCAAGGGATGGAACCCTCTATCAAAAGTGACTCGGATAAGGAACGATGACAAAGTGTTCGCCAGCGGCGCAATGGCAGAAGCGCAGGCCGGGAGACCTGCGCTCCGGGGTGATGACCTCTCTGCCCAGTCCCAACGCTTTTCTGACTTTGAGTTCTCATTTGTCTCCTCTATTTTCACATCCGTCTGGTTTCATGCCTAACCCGGGTGTAAAACTTCCCTCTAGATCCAGTGCGATGCACCACCACACCTTCCCCAACGGCAGCGAGATTTCCTATTCAGCGCACGGAGGTAATCTCACCTGTTGGAAAACCGCTTCAGGTGAGGAGGTTCTTTTTTTGAGCGAGCTTGCCGAGCATGGACCCGGGAAGGCAATTCGCGGTGGTGTTCCGGTCATTTTTCCGCAGTTCAGCGATCATGGCAGTTTTTCCCGACATGGATTTGCGCGCAAAGTCGCCTGGCAAGACCATGGCCCGGCATGCCTCACGCTAAGAAGCGCGGATCAGCCATCGACGGAATGGCAAAACGATTTTGAGCTGGGTATTCATTTTCACGCCGAAGCCGAAACTCTCCGAATCGATCTCGAAGTCTCAAATACCGGGAAGGAAGCGTGGAGCTTTCAAGCCGCTCTCCACACCTATCTCCAGGTCGGTGACGTGATGGAGGCAAAGGTCACCGGTCTCGAGGGATTTCCTTTCCACGACGAAGCGACCAAAGAGATGCGCTCAGGCGAGTCGTCACCAATCACTTTCGGGTCCGAAATCGATCGAAGCTACCGCGACACGCGTGAAAAGGCGATCCACCTGATTGACGTGGATCGAACGATCTCGGTAACCGCGACTGGGTTCCCCGATGCTGTAGTGTGGAATCCGGGCCCAGACCACGGAATCGGTGACCTAGCCGAAGAAGGTTGGCGCAAGTTTGTATGCATCGAGTCTGCACTGCTCGGCGACGGGCTTACACTCAGCTCGGGTGAGACCGTCTCCCTGCAGCAAACCATCCGAGTGGCGACAAAATAGCTGTCTCGGGGAGACTATTGATTCGAGAATTTTCGAACCACGTCAGGCAGGATACAAGTCGCTCAATGGCACCGTCAGGCCGACTGATCGCAGCTCGATCTCATCGCGGTGATCCAGTTTGATCTGATTCCAGTCCTCCTCGCGTCGATGGAGATAGCCTTTTGGCTGATCGAAATCGAGTATCAGATATTCCTTTAAGCTGTGGAGCTTGGTGTAGACGTGAAATTTCTCAAGGAAATCGCGGCGGTAATTTGAAGCGACTTCGACCAGCAAGACAGGTTTCTCGACGTAGATCGGATGATCATCCTCGGGGTCACATGTCACGATGATATCCGGGTAGTAGAAGATCTCGCCATCACTTTCGATGGTGTGGAGTTTAACATCGCTTTTGAACGGTTCACACGGCTTGCCCTTGAGGTGGGAATGAAGGGCAGCAAACAAATTCCCGGAAATGATTTCGTGTTTCCGGCTGGCTCCCGCCATTGCATAGACTTGCCCACAGACATACTCGTTGCGAGTGGCCGATTCTTCCTCCAACCGAAGATAGGCTTCTGGATAGAAATACTCGTGGGGGTTGTAATCGAGCACTGGCTCCGAACTCATCCAATAACAATCACCTATCTCTCTGCGACAGACAAGCACTCAGATCCAGCGTGCCAGCGATGAGGCGTCCTTGATGCTCGGTGATACCCGAAAATCAACTCCGGCTTCCAGCATCACCTGTCGCCCATTCGACTGCCTGAACTGGAGATGGAGCGGGTGCTCTCCCGGATGCGCAGCGGCTGCCGCCCGTATTTCGGCGATCGCTGCCGGGCTGTCCTGCGAAGAATCCAGGCGGAACACGACCGGGTGATGACCATTCCCGTTGGTCTGCGACATCCGTGGTGTGGCCTTCGCGATTGGTTGCTCGCTGGCAACGGCATTGGGATCGATCACCAGCTCGACGATCGAATCAGCAGTCAGTCGATTGGTCTCAGTCCGCGAGTCTTGCTCAACCTTTGCCTTCATCCGAATAACCGTGCCCTTTTCCAGAAGCTGATTGCACTTCTGCCAGGTTTCATTCCAGACCATCACTTCGGTATGGCCCGTGAAATCTTCTACTAACAGAATCGCAAAAGGCTTACTTTCTCGTTTGGTGTATTTGACGGTCGCTTCACCAATGATCCCGGCAAAGGAGTAGAGCTTTTTGCCGGGTTTCAACTTTTCAAGATCTCCCAGGCTCGTGAATTTACTCTGCTCAATCGTGCCGCGGTATTCATCGAGAGGGTGACCCGTCACGTAAAATCCGAGGAGATCCTTTTCGTTCGCGAGATACTCGCGCTCGCTCCACTCGACTCGATCCTCCTCATTTATTTCAGGGGAAGGCGCTGCCGAGATCAAATCATTCATGTCGAACAAGGACTGCTGGCCGCTAGCCCGATCTTTTTGAGTAGCGCTCGATCCGGCGATGACCTGCCCCACTCGGGAGAACATTTCATCGCGTCGCTGCATCGTGAAGTCAAAGGCGCCAGCCTTGATCAGATTTTCGAGGATCTTTCGGTTCACTGACTTTGTGTCTAGTCGAGTCGCAAAGTCCTCCATCGACTCAAAAGGCCCATTCGTCTCTCGCTCCTGGATGGCCATTTCCATGGCGGCACCACCAACATTTTTGATCGCAGCGAGGCCGTATCGGATGGCGTTTCCATCTTCGGTGTTCTCAGGGGCAAACTTCAACGAGCTGCGATTCACATCGGGTGCCAGGATTTCAATCCCCATCGCCTGACACTCCGCTACAAAGATGGAGATTTTGTCGGTATTATTGATCTCGTTGCTCAGCAAGGCGGCCATGAACTCGACCGGGTGATTCGCCTTGAGATGGGCGGTGTGATAGCTGACGAGGCCATATGCAGCGGAATGCGATTTGTTGAATCCGTAACCGGCGAATTTCTCGAGCAAATCGAAGATCTCGTTGGCCTGCTTTTCTGGTATCCCATTCACCTCGCGACAGCCTTCGACAAACTTCGCCCGCTGCTTGATCATCTCCGAGACCTTCTTCTTACCCATGGCGCGACGGAGCAAATCGGCCTCGCCGAGTGAGTAGCCGGCAAGCAGGTTGGCAGCGCGCTGGACCTGCTCTTGATAAATGAGAATGCCGTAGGTCTCCTCGCTCGCCTCTTCGAGCAAAGGGTGGAGGTATTTGACCTTTTTTTTGCCTTTTTTCCGATCGATAAAATCTGGGATCAGATCCATTGGCCCCGGTCGATAAAGAGCAATCAGGGCGATGATGTCCTCGATCCGATTGACATCGAATTGGCGGCAGAGATTCATCATTCCGCCGGATTCCAATTGGAAGACCCCAATCGTCTCGCCTCGATTGAGCAGCTCAAAAGTGGTGCGATCGTCGAACTCGCTGTTGTCGAGAATGTAGTCGGGGGTGTGGAGCTGAATCAGGTCAACCGTGTCCTTGATCACGGTCAGGTTTTTGAGCCCGAGAAAGTCCATTTTCAGCATCCCGAGATCGGTCAGCGGGCTCATCGCATACTGCGTCACGACCTCCCCCTCCTTACCCCTGGTCAGAGCGACATAGTCGGACAGTTCTCGGTCACCAATCACGACACCAGCGGCGTGAATACCGGTGCCTCGGGTCAGGCCCTCGAGATAGCTGGCATACTTGTAAAGTTCGGCAACGCTCGGATTATTCTCGAGCTCCTCTTTCAGCTCGGGATTTTTTTTCCGAGCGTCAGCGAGCGTGATATTCAGCTCATTCGGGATCATTTTGGCGATGCGATCGCCCTCCGCGAAAGACATGCTCATGACCCGCGCGACATCCCGGATCACGCTTTTGGCGCCCAGCGTCTGAAAGGTGATAATATGTGAGACCGCTCTTTCGCCATACTTCCGCCGAACGTAATCGATCACCTCGTGACGACGAGTCGGGCAGAAGTCGATATCGATATCCGGCGGCGAGACTCGCTCCGGATTGAGAAATCGCTCAAAAATCAGCCCGAATCGTAGCGGGCAGATGTCCGTGATCTCCAGCACATAGGCGACGAGCGAGCCTGCTGCCGAACCGCGACCGGGCCCGACCGGGACATCATTATCCCGTGACCATTTCACAAAGTCCCAGGTGATCAGAAAGTAGGAAACAAACCCCATTTTCTCCATCACTCCGATCTCGTACTCGAGCCGCTCGCGCAGCTCCGGATCAGTCTTGGCTCGCTCTCCGTAACGCGATTCGAGACCCTCAAAACAGACTTTGCGGAAATAGTCTTCCCGCGGACTGCCATCAGGCGAGTCGAATTGGGGATATTTGTCCGAGCTGGTCGAGTCGAGGTGAATCTGGACATCGCACATATCGGCGATGCGAAGCGTGTTGCTGATCGCTTCCGGTATTTCGCGGAAGAGCTTGGTCATTTCGGCGGTGCTCTTGAAATAGACTTCAGGCGAATAGCGCATCCGATTTTCGTCCATCATCAGCGAGCCCGTGCCAATGCAGATCATCACATCATGGGCACCGTGATCGGCCTGATTCAGGAAATGAACGTCATTGGCGGCGACCAATCCCAGATCGAACTCTTTTCCGAACTCGACCATCTGGCGGGTGCAGAGGGCTTGGTTAGCGAATCCGTGGTCGTGGACTTCCAGAAAAAATTGCTCTCGGCCGAAGATATCGACAAATTCACCGATACTACGGCGGGCTCCATCGAGGTCTTCATTCTGGATGAACTGGTTGACCTCGCCGTTGATGCATCCGCTCAAGCAGATAAGGCCATCCGAATACTCAGCGAGGGTCTCTTTGTCGATGCGAGGCTTGTAATACATCCCCTCTAGGTGGGCGATGCTGGTGAGCTTCATCAGGTTTTCGTAG
>JBCCBR010000017.1:0-15244 GCA_039033935.1 Verrucomicrobiota bacterium | reverse complement strand
TTTTTGCAATTTCTGCGGCCGGAGGAAAAGGGTTGCTCCGCTCGGCATTGCGGTGCTCTGGCCAGTAGTCGGAAGGACCGAGCAGGCGTGGCGCAGTCCGCAACCGTGGCTCCTGGCCCCACCCAGACGGGGTGACCAGCGCGGTCAAAAACAGGACACAAAGGAGCCGTGGCATGGAGTGGCGAAAACGTTTCGGAAAGACAAAGTATCAATAAAATTATAAAATACAAGCTCATAAAGCTTTCTGAATCCTAAAAATTTGAGATTTTCGCCATGATGGGTTGGTTAGACAGAGGCACGGATGAAAAAGAAAATTTGGGTTCGTAAAGTGGCCCGAACTTTGCTAGCGTGTCGCTGGAAACCCTTAGCGATTCCCCTTTATGCCTGATCAACGGTTCGCGCAGAGCCAATCTCTGCTTCAGCAGCAGACGATCGCGCCTCAGATGCAGCAAAGTCTGCAGATGCTGCAGACGCCGACGTTGGAGTTGCGCCATCTCGTGCAGCAGGAACTGCTGGAGAACCCGACGCTTGAGTATGAGTCGGAGGATGTTTCGATCGAGGAGACGAAGGACCCAACAGAGGACGATGACTTCGATTCCGAATTTGAAGAGCTTTCCCGACTCGATGAAGAGTGGCGCGAGTATCTCGCCCAATCGCGAGTCTCGGCGCCTCGCCGAGATGACGACGACGAGCGCCACAAGTTTATGATGGACTCATTGGTCGAGCCCATCACGCTGCAAGATCACCTGCTCGATCAATTAGGGTTCACTGAGGCAAAGCGTGAGATTCGAGATCTCGCGACCATGCTCATCGGGAACATCGACGAAAATGGATTTCTCCAAGTCGATATCGAAGACTTGTGTTTCGATCTCGGTTTACCGCTCGACGACGTCGAGGGAGCGCTTGCTCTCGTGCAGAGTTTTGATCCGGTTGGAGTCGGTGCGGTGGACTTGCGCGACTGCCTTCTGATTCAGCTGGAGCGGCTCGGGAAGAGTCACAGTCTTGAGTATCGCATTGTCGACAAGCATCTCGATGATCTCGCTCGGCGGCGCTACCCGCAGATTGCCCGCAAACTGAGTGTCACTCCAGAGCACATCACCCAAGCCGCCCAGTTGATTGGCTCGCTCGATCCCCGACCGGGGAGCCGTTTCACCTCGGACCTCAATACTTATGTGACGCCCGACGTCAAAGTGGAACGGATCGGAGGTGAGTGGACTGTGACGATGATCAATGACTCAGTGCCGCGGCTTCGGATCAGTAATTCTTACAAGGATCTGATGGCCAATGGCAGCGGGCGGGAAGCTCGGGGCTACATTCGTGATAAAATTCGAGCGGGGAAATTTTTGATCAAGAGTATCCATCAGCGGCAGCAAACGATCCAATCGATTGCGGAGCAGATCGTGCTGCGTCAGGAAGCGTTTCTGGAGCATGGGCCCTCGAAGCTCAAGCCAATGAACATGGCCCAAATCGCCGAGGTAGTCGGGGTGCATGAGACGACGGTGAGCCGCGCGGTTTCCGGGAAATACATGTCGACGCCACAAGGTGTCTTCGAGATGAAATATTTCTTCACGACGGGGTATGAAACTGATTCAGGCGAGTCCCTCAGCAACACCAGCGTGAAACAGACGCTCGCCGAACTGGTTTCTCAGGAGGACCCGTTGAAGCCGCTAAGCGATCAGAAAATCGTTCAAGAGCTTGAAGGCAAAGGCCTCAAAATCGCTCGCCGGACCGTTGCCAAGTATCGGGAGGAGCTCAACATCCTGCCGAGCCACATGCGCCGGAGTTATTGAAGCCGGTAGGGAACTGCGTCCTCGCAGGTCCGTTTACTCTGACGCACGCGAAACTGCGGCCTGCGTTGATCGGCAATTCAGTCGCTAAACCTGCGTGCAACGAAGGTCGACCAGGGACGGATCGACCTACCGCGTGTGAATCAAAGGTTCTGCGCGACCGGTAGGGAACTGCGTCCTCGCAGGTCCGTTTGTTCTCGCGCACGCGAGACTACTGCCTGCGTTTATCGGCAGCTCAGTCGCCAAAACTGCGTGCCCCGAAGGTCGACTGAGGACAGATCGTCCCTAGTGCGCCCGGCATGGGTGCTGGCTAATTGTATGAAACGAAACAATCGGAAAAAGTGGAATAAACCGTAGCGAAGCGCAAGCAACGCAAGTTGTGAAGGAAGCGCGTAGCAAAGGCACGACCGTATGAACAAGAACTGTCTATGAGGCCGGATGCAGGCGATGAGCATGCTAGGAAATGCGAAATCCGAACACCACCGAAAGATGCATCAGGTAGAGGCAGGCGGCACGGGCCGAAAGTCAGCACACCTTACCCGGCCGGGCCGACGCTTCGGGAGAGCCCGAAGGTGAGAGCCTTCGGGAAGTCAGCAGAAGCCATAGTAGTGAAGACGCCCTGTGAAAGCAGGGAGGAGCGAAGGGCCGAAGAACCAGCTAAACAGATGAACCAACCAACTCACGCAAAGGCGAGTAGTTCACCGAAACAGATCGGAGCGGCAACTGCGGCAGCTACCGAGACTGGAGCGGAGCAGCAAAACAGTGGATCTGTGGGACTGCGAAGCTCGGAGAGCGAGCTGGAGCGAGTGGCGAAGGAAGGCGAACCGAAAGTGCTGAATGACAAGCTGATGGAGCAGGTGCTCAGCTCCGACAACCTCCGAGCAGCCTACCTGAAGGTGAAAGCCAATCAGGGAGCAGCCGGAGTCGATGGGATGGGCACCGAAGAACTGGGTGAGTTCCTGAAAGAGAACTGGCCCGGATTGAAAACTAAAATCCTCGAAGGACGCTACAAACCCTCACCGGTGCGTGGCGTCACCATACCGAAATCTGGTGGAGGCGAGCGACATCTCGGTATTCCGACTGTCCTCGACCGCATGGTCCAGCAAGCCATCCATCAGGTATTGGACTCAATCCTCGACCCTGCCTTCAGTGAAAGCAGCTTTGGTTACCGCCGCGGGCGCAGTGCGCACGACGCGGTCCGAAAAGCGAAAAGACACGTGGTAGAAGAGGGGAAGCGTTGGGTGATTGACATCGACATCAGAGGCTACTTTGACAACATCAATCACGACATCCTGATGCGCGAGCTCGCCAGCCATATCAACGATAAACGCGTCCTGCATCTGGTAGGCAAATACCTCCGGAGCGGCGTTTTTGAAGATGGACGGGTGAAGCGAAGTGCGAAAGGCACCCCTCAGGGAGGGCCACTGAGCCCTCTGCTGGGGAACCTGTATCTGGACGCTCTGGACAAAGAACTGGAGACCCGTGGAGTGAGCTTCTGCCGCTACGCTGACGACATCACGATCTATGCAAAAAGCGAGCGCAGCGCGCATCGCATCTACGCGAACATCGTGAAATGGATCACGAGGCGGCTGAAACTGGAAGTGAACGAAGCGAAAAGCGGAGTGAGACCACCCGAAGGGGGCAGCTTCCTCGGTTTTCGGATTGATGAACGAGACCAGATCGCGCTGTCAGAAAAGAGCGTGGACCGTTTTAAAGAAATGGTGCGCGAGCATTGGGATGAGCGGCGTTGTAAAGGTGGGAAAGCGACCCTTGAGAGTTGGCAGAAACGGCTGCGAGGCTGGGTGGGATACTTCCGCCTGAGCGAGCGCAGCTGGGACTGGGAGGACCTTGAAGGTTGGTTGCGCCGACACATGAGAAAATGGTTTTGGCAGAGGTGGCACAACCAGAAAGGACGCCGAAACGCGTTGAAACGGCTGGGAGTGCGAGGGGAGGGCCTGAAACTGGCGAGTAGCAGTCGCAGGGCGTGGCGTGTGGCAAAGATGCTGAATGTCAGGCTACCGAACGGCTGGCTTCGAGAGAAAGGATTTTGGGTTCCATCAGATCTCGTGGGAGACCGGGTCTGAAAAAGACTCGGGATGACCACTCTGGTTCAACCGCCGGATGCTGAAAACGGCTTGTCCGGTGGTGTGGGAGGGGTGAGCGGCGCAATCCGCTCACCTCGACCCGATCCGTTGGCGCGAACAATAGGCTGAACCGGTAGGGAACTTGCGTCCTCGCAGGTCCGTTTGTTCTGGCGTTTCCGAATAAGCAATCCGCACGCCCCTACACCACGACAACCAGACTTTCACGCCGCCCTGCTCGCCGCGAATTCGTCTCAAAGTGCGTTTGAATTGAAGGCCACCCGCGTCTTTAAAAGCATCATGAAATCTGCTGTTTTACGCTCGCTGACTTTGTCGTGCCTCCTCGCCCTACCCGGACTGGCTCTCGCTGACTGGCCAAATTTCCAGGGGCCGAATCGAGACGGCACGCTTGCAGCGGTAGACTTCGACATCACGAGCTGGGCATCAGACGGTCCTGCGGTGGTTTGGGAAAAAGAGCTGAACGAGGGCTTTGGAGGCACCGCGATCCGCGATGGAGAGGTCTTTCTCGTCGATCGTGACCTTGGTGAGCGCGACCATTTGCTTTGCCTCTCTCTCGAAGACGGGAGTGAGCAGTGGAGATTCACCTTTGATTACCCAGGCAAATTGTCGTTTCCCGGCTCGCGAGGTGTCCCGCTGGTAGAGGAAGACGCGGTCTATTACATTAGCGGTTTTGGACAGGTATTTCGTATCAACCGGGAGACCCAGGAGCCTGACTGGATGGTCTCGATTCAGGATGAATACGACGCTCCTCCACCGAAGTGGGGCTGGGCTCAGAGCGTGGTCGTGGTCGGCGACATTGTGATCGTCCCGGCAATGAGCGAAGATGCGGGTTTGATCGGTCTCGACAAGTCGTCCGGTGATGAAGTTTGGCGAACAGGCGGTTTCGGCGATTCACATTCCACGCCGACAGTGGTGACCTTACAGGGCGTCGAGCAGGCCGTGTTTGTCGCGACGAAGCGCGACGGCGACGAGGGTGTCGGGACCACCATCAGCGTCGTCCCGTCTACAGGCGAGGTGCTCTGGAAGACGGATACTTACTTCAATAAAATCCCGATTCCATTTCCCACCAAAGTCACTGAAGAGCTGGTCTGGTTGACGGGTGGCTACGGAAATGGGAGCTGCATGATCCGAGTCAAAAAAGGCGAGCCCCAGTGGGAGGTCGAGAAGGTCTTCGACTTCGAGCAAGGGACCCAGGTGCACCCACCTTTTTTGATTGGCGAGCATCTCTACTTCCTCGCCAATGAAAATGACAATCACAAAGGCGAGGCACGGCTCACCGGCGGATTGATGTGCATGGATCTCGAAGGCAACATCGTCTGGCGGACGGGGAACGATCCCTTCATGGGGCGTGGGAACATGATTCAGGTTGGAGACACGCTTTTGATCCAGGATGGCGAAGTCGGCTTTTTGAGAGCGGTCAAACCATCTCCGGAAGGCTATGTCGAGATTGCGATGGCTGACGTTTTTGGGAAAAAGGCAGAGGTCGAGGAAATGCTCGCTAAGCAGGAGAATCGAGAAGTGAAGCGAATCCCGGATTTCAAATACTGGTCGCCCATGGCCCTCTCGGGCGATCGTCTCATCATGCGTGGTCAAGACCGGCTGATCTGTTTGGATCTGACGCCCTGAGCGAAAGATCCAGGCTCGCGAAATTGATTCGTGTTTGTTGACATCAAAGGCTAGGGTGGCCGCCAGATGTTCTGGCTGCGATACCTGCTTTACCTGTCGCCGCTGATCTTCCTGATCGGGCTGGTGATGCTCTATGGCCGCGTCTCTGGGTTGCAGATCGACACTGAGCGGACCTCCCTCGTCTATGCGATTCAGGAGCCGATCGGGCCGCTCAACCCGCTTGCTCCGCAGAGCGGTGTGACCAGAGAGATAAGCGAACTAATCTTTGAGCCGCTCTTGACGAGGGACGATGATCTCATGCTGCGGCCGAATCTGCTTGAGAGTTGGAGTGAAGAGACGGTGATCACGGTGCGCTGCGCGAGCGAGGAGGCGGCAACGGGAGTTGAGGAAAGGATTGCTTCGGAGGCATCTCAGGACGGTCTCAACATCACCGCTGTGGATCGCGTAGACACCGTGCTGACCGCGGCGATAGCAGGCCTCGATCCGAAGCTCGAAACGCGTTTTCTTGCGCTGTTCACCGAGGAAGAGCTCGGTCAATACGAGATGGCTCGGCTGACAATGCAGCATTCCGTCCGAGACTCGCTTGATACCTTCCTGCGATCGGCGGTCGAGCGGGCTCAGGTCAAAATGATCGAGTATGAGGGCGATGGGGCGGCTACCTTATTTCTTCAGGGAGACACCGATCTATTTTTCAGGGAAATGGAGCTCTACTACGAGTCGAACCGGAGTCTTCGCCCTGAAATCGAATTGCTCGGGAATGGCTGTCACACCGCCACCCGGACCATGACGCTCGACCTGAGAGATGAGGTCTATTGGCACGACGGGAGCCGTTTTGATGCGGAGGATGTGATACGCTCCTACGAATTTGTGATGAGTCCGGTCAGTCCTTATCCGATCGGGGCCTCCTTCTGGTTTGTCGATTCGATCGAAAAAGTGGACCCGCTCACGATCCGGGTTCTGGTCAATGACGCGCCTGCGATGATGTTGGAGAGCTGGGAGAAGCTGCCGATCCTGCCGCGCGGCTTTCTCCAGCAGCCTGCCCGAGAGATTGATTGGGCTGGCTTCTTCGAGCAGCCAATCGGACTGGGGCCCTATCGGCTGGAACAGCGACGCGCTGATGGTGGGGTCAGCCTGCTCGCCAACGATCGCTATTTCGGCGGAACCCCAAGTGAAAAGCGTGTCATTTATCGCTCTTATGAATCGCTTGAGTCCCAGCTGTTTTCACTTCGCGGAGGTCAGGTAGATGTGCTGGAGCCCGATTCACGTCTCGCTCGCTGGGCGGAGCGTCACCCGGGCTTGCTCGAACCGATTCAAGATGTCGCTCGTTATCAAACCTTCCTCGCTTGGAACCTCGATCGCGAGCCGTTCCAGTCACTTGAGTTTCGGCGGGCGATGGCACAGGCAATCGACGTGAAAGAACTTCTCGAAGAGGAACCAGACCGATTCGAGGTCCCGACCTGGAGCCTCTTCTTTCCTGGGACCAGATATTGCGAGACTCCGATGCCCTTGCCTGAGTTCGATGTTGTGGCGGCTGATGTGCGGCTCGGTCGGCTCGGGTGGAAACGTCGCCGCGACGAAGCGTATCGCAGCAGTGAGGAGACCGGGCAGCCACTGCAATTTCGTATCCTGGTGAATCAGGACAGCGAGCGTGAGGTGGAATTGGCCCGATCTCTCGCAGACCGATGGGCGACTGTCGGGGCCGAGGTCGAAGTCGAAGCGCTGCCGTGGTCTGAACTGGTGATGGAGCGACTCGCGACCCGCGATTTCGATGCGGCGATCCTCGACTGGGAGGTTCCTCTGGAGCGCGATCGGCTTTCGACCTGGCATTCGAAGGCAGCAGTGCCTGGTGGCGGGAATATTTCAGGCCTTCGGGATCAGGAAGTCGATCTGCTGGTGACTTCGCTGCGATACGAACGAGATGAGAAGAAGTTGCAGAACCTGGCGGAGTCGCTCCAGGCGCGGATTGGGGAACTGCAGCCCTGTCTTTTTCTCTGCAATAGCGGCCGCCGATTGGCGATGCGGCGAAATTCTCTCGTCGTAATGCGACCGGGGCAGAACGAAGCAGAGCGGCCTCTCGGCGTCGGTAAATCCGGTATCAGGCAAACGCGGCCCTGGTGGCAGCGGAGCGGCCAACCGGGCGCTGGTGAACGACTTAGTGGAGCCGCCCCATGATTCAATTTGTGGCGCAGCGAATCCTCATCGCATGCCTCCGGCTGCTGATCGCGAGCCTGATCATGCTCGTTGGCATTGAGCTTGCCTTCCGCCTCGCCGGAGGAGCAATTGACCATGCCTGGACAATCGCCCCGGAGCTTTTTTCTGGTGCGTTTTTGAATGATCTCTTTTTTGCCCGACTGATTGGCAGCAGCCTTGTTTTCGGGCTCGGATTTCTGCTTGTCTTGTTTGTCGGCTATGGCTGGGGATTGGTAGCAGCACGGCTCCGATGGCTCCAGGCTCGGCTCTGGCTTTCAGCACCATTGGCGTTGCTCAGCTGTTTTCCCATCTTCTGGGTTCTGGTCATGGTCGCGGCCTATGCCTATTGGATCTGGGATCGACCTGGCTTCGCCAATGAGATTGCGATCGAGGAGGGACCCGATTGGCTGGGTTGGTGGCATGCGGCGGTCCAGGGACTCTGCGTTGGAGCTGGGCCTGCTGTCTGGCAGCTCGGGGCTGTTTCGGCAATCATCGGGAAGTCAGCGGCGCAGCCATTCGTTGGAGGGCTGTTTCGGGCTGGTTTTCGCGAAAGTTTCGTCTTTTATCGACATTTCGTGCGCGGGTCGATTTCGCAGCTCTGCGGCCTGCTGGATCGCACCGTCCCATGTTTGATCGGGGGATTGATCGTTGCCGAAACGGCATTTCGCTACGACGGCCTTGGGAGTTGGTTAGTCGCTTCGGCACTCGGAGGCGACTACCTCGGGATGTTCGTAGCGGGTTGGTGTCTGACGCTGCCGGTTGTGGCAATTCGCTGCTTTCGAGAATGCCTCGAACGATTCTGGGATTCAGCGGGAGATAGATCTGATGCCTGACTCGCCAACCAATAAGAGGCGTTCGCGTCTCAGTCCGCCACTGGTGGCAGCCTTTGCCCGGCTCTGGAGAGAGCGCTGGATTTTGGCCCTCGCACTTATCTACTGGATCACGATCGGATGGCTTTTTCTTGGCGAGCGGCCGGTTGATCTTCGTCCAGAGCGTCTCCTTGCAGTGGATGACTCAGCGCAGTGGCTCCCTCCCGGATCGGTTCATTGGTTGGGCACGACTCCAGGCGGCGAAGATCTCCTGATGGTCTCCCGACTGGCAATAGCTTCCTCGATGGCTCGGGCGGTGCTGGTAGCCTTTGGTGGGGTTGGGCTTGCCGTGGTGATCGCCCTGATCGGTTCGTTGGACCTGTGGCAGGGACGGTGGCGCTTTTTCAAAGAAATCGGTGAGAGCTTTGATTGTCTCCCCGCGATGTGGGTGTTCGTGGTAATCGGAGCTGGGCTGAGCGGTAGGTGGGATTGGTTCCTGGGGCTTGCGATGCTCATTATCGGATGGCAGGCGAGCCGCTCCATGCGCCTCTGGACCGACCAACTGAGACAGTCTCGGCACCACCTGGTAGGGCATGGGCTTGGTCTTTCGACAAGGCAGCTCCTGATTAGACGGATCATCCCTGTCTTGCTGCGTCGCTCGGTCGGACTGATCGCTTTGCTTATTCCTGTCGTGGTGATGCTGGAAATGAGCCTCGGCTTTCTGGGGCTCACCGGTGACTGGCTGAATATTGGAACTTTGGTCGCGGAGGCGCAGCCGTATTTGTTGGAGGCTCCATGGCTTATCATCGGGCCGGGGCTTATTGCGGGTGGCTTTATCACGATTTTTTCCATCCTAGGTTTTGCGGTGGCACGGGCTACCGGAGCTCGAGAGATCCCGATTTTTCTCTAACAGATGCCCGTTCTCAAAATTGTGTTATGAGCGAATCCGACGCACCATCCACTCATATTTTGGAACTCCGGGAGCTCACCGTCGAGCGACGAGGTCACGGAGGAGAGCGCACCATTGGCGTGCGGGAGGTCTCTTTCGCAGTCCCCCAGGGAAGCTGGTTTGTGATCGCGGGGGAATCGGGCTCGGGAAAGTCCCTCCTCTGCGAGGCGATTCTGGGAACCTCATTCACGAAGCTGCGCCTTATCGCCGGAGAAATCGAGTTTGATGGGGCCCCGATCGGGAGCTTGACGCGACGCGAAAAACGCCAACTGCGGGCGGGACCAATCGCTGCTATTTCAAGGGAAGTGAGAGAGCAGATCAACCCGTCGATGATCGCTTCGAATTGGATCGAGGAAGTGGTCGAGAATCTTCCCAAATCTTCCCGCCCCAAGGCACGCAAAGACTGGGGCGAAATACTCTATCAGGTCGGCGTGATCGAGCCGGAGCGGGTGCTGCCTCGACGCATCAGCGACCTCAGTTCACTGATGATCCAGCGGCTCATGCTGATGCGGGCTCTGCTGGTTGGGGCACGGCTGCTGATCTGTGACGAACCGACTGCCGAGCTCGACGACATTGCTGAAGCGCAGTTTATCGATCTGCTGACACAGGTCCGCGCGAGCACTGGCCTCAGCATTCTCTCAACCAGTGGAAGTCTGAGGGGCGTGGAACGTTTCGCTACTGACATCCTCATGCTCTACGAGGGAGGTGTCCTCGAGTTGGGTCCGGCGGAAGAATTGGTCAGGAATCCGCGTTATCAGTACACGGCCGAATTCATCGAATGCTCGCCGCGTATTTCCCAGGCGCCCAGAGCGCTCGCATCGATCACAAGAGCTGCCAATCGCGAAGCTGCCGACGTTATCCGAAGAGCGTCATCGCCGTTACTCGGGAAAGAGTTGTAGCTCGGAACTCTACCCGTGCAGGATGACCCGAATTGGACTTCCCGTCGTATTGCGGTATCGAGTGAAACGATGGGATAATCTTTCCGTTTCCGCTGATCTGCTATGATTTCTGAAGAGACTGTCCGAGCTGCGCTTGGCGAGGTAAACTACCCTGGCTTCAGCCGGGACATTCTTTCCTTTGGTTTGGTCAAAATCGTTGAGGTTGAGGGAAATGACGTGCGGGTCCTCATCAGCCTGGCGACGAAAGACCCGTCGATTCCTCGCCAAATCCATGAGGGGGCTGAAACGGCGCTGAAAGCTCTTGATGGGATTGGCAAGATCAGCCTCGACTTCGACATCAAGGACCCTCCGGAGCCGGTGAGCGGTGGTTCGACTGCCGGGGTAGGGCAGTCCAGTATTCCTGGGGTAAAGACCATCATTGCCGTTGCCAGCGGAAAAGGTGGTGTCGGGAAATCTACTGTTTCCGTCAATCTCGCGGTTTCTCTTGCCAAAACTGGCGCCTCCGTCGGCCTCTGCGACTGCGACCTCTACGGTCCCAGTATCGCCCTGATGCTTGGTCAGGAAGAAGCTCAGCCGATGGCGACCGAGCACAATGAGATCATCCCGATCGAAGCTCACGGGATCAAGGCAATCTCGATGGGATTTCTGCTCGGCGACGATTCTCCTGTGATTGTCCGAGGCCCGCTCGCGACGCGCTACACCCAACAGTTCCTGAGGCAATGTCTCTGGGGCGATCTCGACTACCTCGTGCTCGATCTCCCTCCTGGGACAGGGGACATCCAGCTCACGATCGTGCAGACTGTCCGGGTCGATACTGCTGTCGTCGTGACGACTCCACAGGAGGTGGCCCTGATCGACGCGCGCAAGGCGATCGGGATGTTTCAGAAGGTAAATGTGCCGATCTCCGGGATCGTTGAAAACATGGCTTGGTTCGAATGTGATCAGGGAAAGCGTTACCCGATCTTTGGAGAGGCAGGCGGAAAAGCTGAAGCTGAGCGACTTGGGGTCCCGCTGCTCGGGCAAATTCCGATCGACATTGAGACCCGTCGTCGTGGTGACGAGGGCCTTCCGGTGGCAACGCTCGACGCCGCAGACAATGCGGTCTCGATGGCTTTTGGCGAACTGGCCGCCTCAGTCCGCAAGTCGTTCCCCTGATCGCCCCTGCCAGTGACGCCATTTTGCGAAAGGTCGTTTTCCGGCACCCTTGACCGGGACCTCCCGTCCTGACATCTTAGCGGTGATGCCTGCGCTTCCCAAACTCCCGATCTTGCTGACGGCCCTAATTCTCTGTGCTTCAATGATTGCTGCGGCTGAAAAGCCCAACTTGATCTACATCCTGCTCGACGATGCCGGCTACGGCGACCTCAGCTGCTACGGCCAGACGAAGTTTGAGACACCCCAAATCGATCGGCTCGCGAGCGAGGGTCTGAAGTTTACCCAGCATTACTCTGGCAGCACTGTCTGCGCCCCGACCCGCTGCGTCTTGATGACCGGGAAGCACACCGGCCATGCTCACGTTCGAGGGAATCGTGAGATTCAACCCGAGGGGCAGGCTCCGATGCCGGCAGATATTGTGACCTTACCCCGACTCTTGTCGGAAGCGGGCTACCGCACAGGTTGTTTCGGGAAATGGGGCCTCGGTGCGCCAGGATCTCCAAGCGATCCGATGGAGCACTTCGATGCCTTTTTTGGCTACAACTGCCAGCGGGAAGCCCACACCTACTACCCCACTCACCTCTGGCGAGACCGCGAGAAGATTCCTTGGGACGGAAAGACCCACACTCATCCGCCGACAATGGATGCCGCCAACGAATTTATCCGGGAGTCAGCGGAGGGTCCCTTTTTCCTCTTTCTCGCCATCACTATACCCCATGCCGCGATGCATTGCCCGGAGGAGCATGTCGCGCCGTGGCGAAAGGAGTTCCCCGAGTTTGAAGGAGTCATCGGCAAGTATGGAAAGCACGCCGAGGTCGATAATCCAGTGGCGGCCTTTGCTGGTATGATGACCCTACTCGATGACACCATTGGCGATTTGCTCAACACGCTCGATGCTGCTGGGATCGATGAGAACACCCTCGTTGTCTTCAGTTCGGACAACGGCCCGCACAAGGAAGGCGGCCACCAGCCCGATCTTTTCGACAGCAACGGTCCTCTCCGAGGCTACAAGCGCGACCTCAGTGAGGGTGGGATCCGTGTGCCGATGCTGGCGCGCTGGCCGGGCACGATCGCTCCGGGACGCGAGAGCGAGCACATCTCGGCTCACTGGGACATTCTCCCGACCTTCTGCGAGCTGGAGGGGTTGAGTCCCCTGGAGATGTCGATGGTATCTCTTTCGTACCGACCCTGCGAGGGGCCGACGGTCAGGTAGAACATGAGTATCTCTACTGGGAATTCTATGAGCGAGGCGGTAGGAAAGCGGCTCGCTGGGGCCAGTGGAAAGCGATCCAGGATGGAATTACCAAAGATCCGGATGCACCCGTGGAAATCTATGACCTCGAGGCCGACATCGGCGAAGAGACCGACCTTGCTGCTCAAAAACCTGAACTCGTCGAGCGGGCTCACGAGATCTTTTCCGACGCCCACACGCCCTCGCCACTCTGGAGTTTCTCGAAGAAAAAAGGAGGTGGTGGCGAAAAAAAGCCCTGACGGCTGATCTCTACCGGTCAGCTGTCACCGATTACGCCGAGCTCGTCCACGCCAACTACGTCGATGCTCTTGCCGCTGCTGGGCTGCTCGAGAGCGAACTGCAGCTTTTCATCGCCGATCCTCAGCCGGAGCGTTTCGAGAAGGTCCGCCAGACTTGGATCGAAGCTCGCCGCCCCTGGCTGCAAACTGAGGCATTTCGGTTCTCTGGAGGTCCGATCGACCAGGTCGATGGCTCCGAAGACCTTATCGACGGTCCCCTCGCTGCCCCTCGCCAGATTGATTATGTCGCTGGCGAAAGACTCTCCGGGATCATCAATCAGCCGCAGGAGTATCCCAAGATCACGAAAGAGTTGCTCCTCTCCCTCGCCGATTCGGAAAACGACGAGGCCATAGCGACCGGCTGGCATGCGATTGAGTTCCTCCTCTGGGGCGAAGACCGCAACCTCGATGGCCCTGGGAAGCGCCCGTGGACTGATTTCACAAAACGCCGCAATGCCGACCGCCGCGCTGTCTATTTGCTGACCTCAGCCGATTTGCTGACCGATCAGCTCACTGCCCTGGTCGAAGCCTGGGCACCCGATCGGGAAAAAAACTACCGGGCCCAGTGGAATTCAAAGCCCTCAGCGAGTGCTCTCGCTTTGGTCAGGGGACTCGGAAAATTATGCGGCGAAGAGCTCGCCGAGCAGAGATTGCTCGACGCGTGGAGCAGCCGCTCACCGGTGGCTCAGCCGAGCCCGTTCAGCGATACTTCGCATCAGGATGTAATTTTTGACGTGCTCGGGATCGATAACGTCTATCGGGGCAGCTATCGGAGATCCGACGGCACGATTGTCGAAGGCAGTGGCATCCGCACTCTCGTTGCGGGTCTCCTGCCGGACCGGCTCGACGCATTTGACAGCGCGCTCGAGCGGGCCATCACGACTGCACTCGCCATTCCGGTGCCTTTCGATCAGGGAGTCCGCAGTGGCGAAAATTCTCCGGCCCGCGCGGCGGTTGATGAGGCCGCTGAAGCCCTCCATCAGGTCGCCATGCTGATGGCGGATCTGGAGCAGGCGATCAGACAAGATCTTGGTGAATCTTGAAAATTACTTCCTCTTGCGACGAGTTTTTCCGGTCGGTGGGGTTCGGTCGGGGCCGAAATATTTCTCGCTGCGGTAGCGGAGCCAGACACGGAGGGCCTGCGGGATTTTTTCTTTCTCCGTATCCGACAACCGATTGTAGAGCGAAAGCGCGCGGTCCCGCTCGTGTCGACAGGCACCGTTGCGGTGAGCATCCCAGAGACTCCGCGCAGCCCGGATCCGGCGCGCAGTCTCTTTGACTAGCGCCGTTCCGGAAAGATCCTCGTCGCGGATTCGATTCTTTTTTGCAGGCATCGATGAAAAAGTGGTAGAGCAGGATTTCCGCGAGTCTTCGAGCATTGCCGAGCGCAGTGAAGCAATAGCCTCTTTTCGGCAAGCCGTTCGAAAAGCTGACGCTTATTGTAATCGAAAACGTCTCAGAGAGTGGGATCTTCTCATTACTATGGAACCAACTCACAGCAAAACCATTGGCTACGTGCTCTGGATCTTCGGATTCACTGGCTCCCACCGCTTTTATTTTGGAAAGCCGATCACCGGCCTCCTCTGGCTGCTCACCGGCGGACTCTTCCTGATCGGGTGGATTATTGATATTTTTCTGATTCCGGGGATGGAGCGCAAGGCGGAGCTCCGCTACAAGGCAGGCCGCACTGATTATTCGGTGGCCTGGATTCTTCAGACCTTCGTCGGCTATCTGGGGATTCACCGAATGTATATGGGTAAATGGGTCACCGGGATTCTCTACCTTTGCACCGGAGGACTTCTCATGATCGGCTGGGCTTACGACTTCTGCACCCTCAATACCCAGATCAGCGAGCGCAACGCAGAGGCAGGTCCTCTGCGCGAACCCATGCCGGAGCGGGCCATCGAAGGCTGAAAGCCGCTCGAGATCCGCGTCGAAGCTCCTAAAAAGGCATTTTTTCCTTTCGTTTGGGCTTGTTCGGCACGAAAGAGCGGTTCTCTTTCCCGATCATGTCGAAGAATTTTGAACTTGAAGGCAAAGTCATCATCATTGGTGATGTGCAGACCTTTAACAGCGGTGTCACGAAGCGTGAATTCGTTGTCCATCCATCATCTGGGTAACCGTCGACGGACTTGGGCTCCACCCAGCGCTCGCCAAGTGCTTGGCCGTAGGGCCAACATTCATTGTTGTCTATTTG
>JBCCBR010000016.1:0-15335 GCA_039033935.1 Verrucomicrobiota bacterium | reverse complement strand
CTGGGGATCTTCATTGACCGTCCAGCCTCCTGCAAAAAAGATCCCGCCTCGACTGTCTCTCAGCAAGAGTCCTGACTTCCGCTGAGACCCAGTGGTTTTTTCAAAAAAGAGATGGCCCCCGAAATCGGTGACTCGTGCCTGGAAAAAGGGGTAGCTGAAGATGCCGAGCCGACCTACCTGGATGCTGCGAACCTTCCAGTTTCCCTTCAAATCGTCGACTGAGACGGCCTGCCTTTCACGAGCGAGCAGGCTCTCGACCATCGCCTTTTCAGAAGCTCCGGCGGCATCGCCTGTCAGAGAACTCAGGGCACTCGTGATCCTCTGCTCGGTTTCGGAAAGCTGGGTGACATGCTCGGCATGAAGCAGCTTGAGCGAGCCGTGATCCTCCGAAGTCCCCTTTACGGCAAGCATACCTAAGACGAAGACGATGAGTGCAATTTTAGGCGAGTTGAGATCGTTCATGTCCCAGTATTGGGAAATTCGCTTCTCAGATCAACAGCACATCGTGTGTCTAAGAGACTGTTGAAATAATGAACCCGCTTGGATTCGCAGCTGATTTATCGACTGGCGAGGCGTGATATTTATTGATAGCCATAGCTCTCACTGAATATCGCAACGAAGTCCAGGCGATAAATCAGCAAGAAGACTGCGGAAGGAGTTTTTCAACAGTCTCCCAACGAGATCGTGAAGCCCGCCGCTTGCTACTTGGGAGAGAAATCGTAAGATCGACCCCGCGCTAAAAACAGCTCATCCGATCATGCCGACACGCCGCAAACAGTTTCCTTTTGACGAATTTGAGCCTCGCTGGCAGGCGCATTGGGAAAAGGAGAGTACTTTCTCGGTCCCGAACCCCGGCGACGCTGATTTTGATGCTGCGAAGCCGAAGTATTACGTGCTCGATATGTTCCCATACCCGAGTGGGGCCGGTCTCCACGTCGGGCATCCCGAGGGCTACACTGCGACCGACATCATTACCCGCTACAAGCGGATGCAGGGCTACAACGTGCTACACCCGATGGGTTGGGATGCTTTTGGCCTGCCAGCCGAGCAGCATGCGATCAAGACCGGTGAGCATCCGAGGATCAACACGGAGAACAACACTGCCAATTTTCGTCGTCAGCTGAAGCGGCTCGGTTTTGCCTATGACTGGTCGCGCGAGGTCAACACGACTGATCCGAGTTACGTAAAATGGACGCAGTGGATTTTTCTACAGCTCTACAACAGCTACTTTTGCGAAGAAGAAAACAAAGCCAAACCGATCAAAGAACTCGAGGATGCCGGTCTGAGCCGTGAGGAAATTGACGATCGACGGCTTGCTTATGTCGCCGAGACACCGGTGAACTGGTCCCCCGACCTTGGGACCGTCCTCGCCAATGAAGAGGTAGAAGAGTGGAAGGAGAAGGGCCATACCGTCGAGCGGCGCCCTTTGAGGCAGTGGATGCTCCGAATCACCGCCTACGCTCAGCGTCTCATCGATGAACTGGAAGGACTCGATTGGCCCAAGGGAATCAAGTTACTGCAGACGAACTGGATCGGACGAAGCGAGGGAGCAGAAGTGGATTTCTTGATTGGTGAGGAAACGGTGACGGTTTTCACAACCCGGCCAGACACCCTTTTTGGGGCGACCTACATGGTCCTCGCCCCGGAACATCCTCTGGTTTCGGAAATCACGACCAAGGATCAGGCCGATGCGGTCGCGGCCTATCAACAAGCCTGTGCGACGAAGTCGGATCTGGAGCGGACCGAGCTGGCCAAGGAGAAAACCGGAGTTTTCACCGGTGGGTTCGCGATCAACCCTGTGAATGGGAAAGAGATTCCGGTCTGGATCGCCGACTACGTCATGATGGGCTACGGCACCGGGGCGATCATGGCAGTCCCGGCGCACGATGAGCGCGACTTCGAATTCGCCAGCCAGTTCAAACTCGAAGTGATCGAGGTGGTTGAGGCCCCTGGTGAGCCGATCGAAGGCTGTTTCGCTGGCGAAGGAACTTCGATTAACTCAGGGTTCCTCGACGGTTTACCGACAAAAGAGGCAAAGGCCAAGATCACGGCCTGGCTTGAGGAAAAAGGACTCGGGAAAAAATCGATCAACTTCAAGCTGCGGGATTGGCTCTTTTCGAGGCAGCGCTACTGGGGGGAGCCTTTCCCGATCGTGTGGCGCGATGGCCACCACGAAGCCTTGCCCGAGAGCGAGCTTCCGCTCCTCGCACCAGATCTGAAAGACTACAAACCAACTGGCACCCCGGAGCCATTACTTTCCAAAGCTACCGATTGGGTTGAACTGGGTGATGGGGTCATGCGCGAGACCAACACGATGCCTCAATGGGGCGGGTCTTGTTGGTATTACCTTCGCTATTGCGATCCGACGAATCCTGAGGCCCCCATCGGTAAGGCAGCCGATGCCTATTGGATGGGTGAAAACCAAAACCCGGGCGGGGTCGACCTCTACGTCGGCGGCTCCGAGCACGCAGTGCTTCATCTCCTTTATGCCCGCTTCTGGCACAAGGTCCTCTTCGATCTCGGTCACGTCACCACTCCCGAGCCCTTTCAGCGCTATTTCCCACCCGGTTTGATCATGGGTGAAGACGGGCAAAAGATGTCGAAGTCACGCGGGAACGTGGTGAACCCGGACGATGTCGTCGAACTCTACGGGGCAGATTCTCTCCGTCTCTACGAAATGTTCATGGGACCGCTCGAGCAGGTGAAGCCCTGGTCGATGAAAGGCGTCGAGGGCGTCTACCGGTTTCTCGGTAAAGTCTGGCGGATGGTCCTGGTGCAGGATCAAGAGGGCGACTGGAATCTCTCCGAAAAGCTAAAGGAGCAAGACCCTGACAAAGCGGCAAACAAGGTGGTGCATGCGACGATCAAAAAGGTCGGGGAAGACATCGAGTCTTTGAGTTTCAACACGGCGATCTCGCAAATGATGGTCTGCACAAACGAGCTTTCGAAACGCGACACGATTCCGGTTTCTTCCGTTGTCACCTTGCTGGAAGTGCTCAGCCCCTTTGCCCCCCACATTAGCGAAGAGCTCAATGCCCGGCTCGGAGCAAGATTCGACTCTGTCTCAAGTGAGCCGCTTGCCGATCGAGAATGGCCAGAGTTGGACGAGAGCTACCTCGTCGAGGACGAGGTCGAGATTGTCTTGCAGGTGAATGGTAAAGTCCGAGACAAAATCATGGTCGGGAAAGATGATGACAAAGAGACAGTTGAGGCTGCTGCCCTCGCCAGTGAGAAAGTCCAGAATTTCATCGCTGATCTCACTGTCAGGAAAGTGATCGTGGTCCCGGGCCGACTCGTGAATGTGGTCGCCAACTGAGCCATGTCATTCACTCTTCATTTTCGCAAGGCGAAGCTCGCCGCGATGTGTCTGGCGAAAGTGGGAAACCCCGTCAAAGGCGGGAAGCTCCAGACTTCGCGAAGCCTGTGTCGCTTCGACAAAGATGAGGCGGAGCTATTGACGCACTGTTTTCTTAAGTCTTTCCGCAGCCTTGAGCTGCATCAGCTACACCACCACACGAGCCTTGAGAGTAACGAACTATTCGGATTCGCCGCGGCGATTTTCGAGGACGAGAGCCAGCTCCTCGAGCAGGGCGAGCTGATCGCGAAACACCTATTTGCCCGTTCGAATCACCCTAACATCAAGTCAGGAGATCTCTGCATTGCCCTGATTCGGGATATCTCGGTATCCGGGCATTCGGTGTCGGCGATCAGCTTGGTCAAGTCGGAGAGTAAAGTGCCATTCCTGCAGATATCTGAGCGGGACGGGGATCTCATCCTTACGACTGAGCAAGGGATTTATCCTGACAAAATCGATAAGGGGTGCCTCATCGTCAATCACGGCAAGGCCGACGGTTACGCGGTCTATCTCTTTGATAAGAGTGGTGCTGGGACTCAATTCTGGGTGCGGGACTTTGTCGGGGCGCGGCCAGTTGCAAACGACGACTTCCTGACAAAGCGCTATTCAGAGCTTTGCGTGGCCTTTGCCGATCGAGGCCTGCCCGCTGATACGCGCAAGGAAGAACGCCTCGGTGTCGCGAGTCGGGCGATGACTTATCTGAACGAAGCTGATGAATTTGCTCGGGATGAGTTCGAGACCAAAGCTCTCAAAACTCCCGAACGAATCGATCAGTTCGACAGGTTCAAGCAGGAATTCGAATCGGAGCGGGGAAGCGAGCTGCAGGACAGCTTCACCATCTCAAAATCGGAAGCGGCAAAAGCCGAAAAGAAGCTCCGCAGCAAACTGAAACTGGATAGCGGAGTGACGCTCCAGTTTTCGCCACATTTCATCCACCATGCTGATGATCTGATGGAAAGGGGCGTTGAGGAAGAGACCGGTCGCCATTTTATTAAGCTATTCTACCAGCAGGAAATAGGCGAATCAGCTGGTGCTGGGGATCAGGCCGAAGATCCCGAGACGAATGTAGCTGAAGACGCTGACGAGGAAGATTCACCTCCCTGGTGACTGGATTCGCTCGTCCGTAATAGAGATTGTCGCGGAAGGAGAATTCGGATAGGGTTACAGCCCTCCCCACGCGAAACCTCGAAACCATGATTACGACAGACTGGCTCCGCTCTTTTCGGCGGCTCGTTGCGACGACTGTCGCGATCTGCTTGCTGGCATCAATGCTTGGTGGTTGTGGTCTCGCGCGGACCGGACTGGGTCTCGGGGCCAGTGCGGTGAGGACGACGGCAGCTGCCGGGACCATGGCGCTGGGGACAGCGATCGCCCTTGCTCCGATCAAGATTATGTTTGCCTGTCTGCCAGAGGGGACTTTTATCGACACCCCAGCAGGACCTCAACCAGTCGAGACTCTCCGCGCCGGCGATACAGTGATTGGCTACGACGGTGAAGAGGTCGTCATCCAACAGGTCCACGGATATCTCGAAGATCCCGAGGAAACCTTTTATGAGATTGGGTTTTCAAACGGAGGAAAAGTGGATCTTTGTGGGATGCACCGCATCGGCGGAATCCGGGCGCAGGATTTGACTCCAGGAGATACCCTCGAAGTCCAAGGCGAAGTGTTCACTGTTTCAAGCCTTCGGACCTACACCGAGGTCCAACGCAGCTATGATCTTCTGACGACTGATGCCGGCTACCAAATTGGGGGTATCCCGGTGAATAGCATGATCGTCGAAATGTATGAGGCCGGCCAAACCGGCGTCACCCGCGAGGGTGATGCGATCAGTGCTGACTGACAGGAGTGGACTCCTACGTGGCGCGGACTGTTAGTCCGCTGCTTGCCCGTCGCTTAATGCTGAGGTCTTGCGGACTAACAGTCCGCACCACCAATCAGTCCTCGAAAATTTCATTTTCGATTGTGACGATTTAAGAGAGATGGAAGTTCACCTCGATCCTCCTCCAGGATTTGTTGGGTTTGATCACCAGCGTGCAGTTGGTGGATACTCGCGAAGTCTTCCCCATTGGCGTCAACAGGGGGCGACCTATGCGGTGACTTACCGTCTGGCAGATTCACTCCCTCAATCTGCTATCGAGGAAATAGAAAACGATTCACTAAGAGAAGCAGATCCAGACTTGGCTCGACACCGACTCCGGGAGAGCTATTTGGACAAGGGCCTTGGGAGCTGTGTTCTGAGCCGAAATGAAATTCGCGAGGTCGTTTATGATGGCTGGCTCTACTGGCATGATGCGCGATATGAATTGGGATGCTTTGTGATTATGCCCAATCATGTCCATGTCATCGTGAGACCGATTTCTGAGAGCCTTGAAAAGACTCTCCAGAGTCGGAAAGGAAACTCAGCGAGGGAGATAAATCAGCGGCTGGGAAGGAGCGGAGCCCTCTGGCAGGCAGAGTCTTACGATCGGATCATAAGAGATCGAGAGTACCTGTGGCGATGCATCCAATATATTGGTAGGAATCCGCAGAGAGCGGGGCTCGGTCAATCGAGCTATTCGCTTTGGATCAATCCGCAGTGGAAGCAGCTTGGCTGGGCTTTTGCAGCTAAGGACTAGCCTCTTTGTAGAGCGGAGTGGCACTCCGCTTTGTTCAACGCATCAAACCCTCTGCATCTATTTTTGGCAACTGCGGACTAACAGTCCGCTCAACCACTAGACAAACGGCCCCACGTTTTCACCCCAAAGAGGCAAACTTTTTCTCCACCCTAGCGATGAGGTGCTCTTTTACACCCGGGTCGTTGAGCTTCGAAATCGCTTCGTTGAGGAAGCCGATACTGATCATCTTGCGAGCCTGCTCCGCCGGGATTCCTCTCGCTCTCAGGTAGAAAATTTCTTCGTCGCTGATCTGGCCGGAAGTCGATCCGTGGGAGCACTTTACCTGGTCAGCATCAATTTCGAGACCAGGCATCGCGTTCGCCTCGGCTTGATCGCTGCCGAGCAGATTGCGGCAGGTCTGGTAGGAGTCTGTGTGGTGCGATCCGGGAAGAACCTGGATAAGACCGCCAAAAATGGCTCGAGCTTCGTCGTAGAGTGCGTTTTTGAAAAGCAGGTCGCTCGTGGTGTGCTGGGCCTCGTGTACCTGGAGGGTGCGCTGATCGTATTCCTGAATCCCGTTGACGAGATTTGCCCCGAGGATGCGAGTGTCAGACCCAGTCTCAAGCATCCTGTTAATCGACTCTTGCCTGACCCATGCCGCGCCGAGGTTGACGAAAGCAGCTTTCACCTGGGAGTCCCGCCCAGCACGATTGCTGTTGAGCTGAACGAGTTTCGGGCCGTTGTCATCGAGGTCTTGAAGCGTCGCATACTGAATCTGGCTCGCCTCATCGGCATGGAGGTGGGTCATCCCGATTGAGAGAGTGGATTCTCCTGGATTAATGGATTCGTAGGATTCCTCAATTACGACTGACGATTGGCCTTCGCTGATCGCGAGGAGATGAGGGAAGATCGCGCTTTGGTCGCCACCGGCGTAGTGAAACACCTCAATCGGTTTATCCATCTGAACGCCGCTCTTGGCGTAGACGAACAGGCCCGATAAAGAGGCAGATCGATGGAGGGCTCTGAATTTTTCGTTTCCGAGTGTCTTAGCTTCTTCGAAAAGATATTTCCTGACGAGATCACCGTGTTCAACGATCGCCTCTTCGATGGGTAGGCAGATCAATCCATCTGGCAAAGCGGAAGTATCGGAATCGATCAGCCGGTTATTCGCGAAGACAAATCTGGCTGCGTAATCTTTTTGATAGGAAGCCGCCGAACGGGCGACAAGTGCTTCGTGATTTTCAACCGGCTCGGCAAGGCGGAAGTCGGCAAACCGGACCTTCTTCAAATCGGCAAAGCGCCAGTCTTCATCTTTTCGCACAGGATCGGGTAGGCTCGTGAATTCCTCCCATGCCTGAGCACGAAGCTCCGTATACCAAGCCGGGAGTGCAACATCCCCGTCCGCGACCGGGGGAGACATGAACCAGGTCGGTGAGATGTCGGTCGGTCCGACGTTCGATGAGAGAGTAGTCGACATAGGAAAAACAAATTTCAAACTGAACAAATCAGCCGACCGAACCTTCCATCTCCATATCAATGAGCCGCTTCAACTCGACGCTGTATTCCATCGGAAACTCGCGTACGAGATCGTTGACGAAGCCGTTCACACTCAGGCTCATGGCTTCTCCCTCAGAGAGCCCTCGCTGCTGCATGTAAAAGATCTGATCTTCACTCACCTGGCTCACGCTCGCTTCATGCTGGGTAGCGTGGCGATTTCCCTTCACCGTGATCGCTGGATATGTATCGGTGCGGCTGTTCGCATTGATGAGCAGGGCATCACACTCGGTGTTGTTTTTACAACCGCGGAGACCCTTGGGGATGTGGACCTGCCCTCGGTAGGTGGATCGTCCCTCACCGACGGAGATCGATTTGGAAACGACATTCGAGGTCGTTTCATCCGCCGCGTGGATCATCTTAGCTCCGGTATCCTGCTGCTGGCCATCGTTGGCGAGAGCGATTGAAATAACTTCGCCGCGAGCCTTGCGGCCTTTCATGATGACGCCAGGATACTTCATCGTGAGTCGCGAACCGATGTTGCAGTCAATCCAGCGGACCTCTGCGTTCTCCATCGCGAGTCCGCGTTTCGTGACCAGATTAAAGACATTGTTAGACCAGTTCTGCACGGTCACATACTGGATCTTGGCATCCTTTAGAGCGACCAGCTCGACGACCGCGCTGTGGAGGGTGGCCGTCTCAAATTTCGGAGCGGTGCACCCCTCCATATACATGACCTCAGCTCCCTCATCGACGATGATGAGGGTTCGCTCGAACTGACCGAAGTTCTCCGCGTTGATGCGAAAATAGGCCTGCAGAGGGTGCGCGACTTTCACTCCCGGTGGCACGTAGATGAAGCTCCCACCCGAGAAAACGGCGCTGTTGAGAGCCGAGAACTTTTTGTCCCCGGTCGGGATCACTTTGCCGAAACATTTTCCGGAAGATCTCGGGATGCTCGCGAAGGCCTTCGGTCGAGTTCACGAAGATCACTCCCTGCTTTTCGAGTTCTTCCTTCACGTTGGAATAGGCTGCCTCGGAGTCGAACTGAGCCTCAACCCCGGCCAGAAACTTCCGCTCTTTCTCGGGAATCCCGAGACGCTCAAAGGTCTCTTTGACATCGTCCGGGACATCATCCCAGCTCCGGGTCGGGGCCTGACCTTTTGATAGGTAGTAGCGGATGTCGTCGAAGATGATGTTGTTGAGGTCTTCGCTCGCCCAGTGGGTGGGCATCGGCTTGCTCTCGAAGGTAGCGAGGGCTTTCTTGCGGAATTTTCGAAGCCACTCGGCTTCCCCTTTTACGTCGGAAATGTAGTCGAGGGTCTGCTCGGTAAGGCCGTAACCGGCATCGTGAGCATATTCCTCGGGGTAAGAAAAATTCCCAGAGTCTTGGTCGATGTTGACCGCTTCGAGGGTGGCGCTGTCTGCTGACATAGTGATGAAAGAGTAAAATTCTGGAAAGTTGTTAGGCGGCTTTCGCGTGGGTCAGCCAATCGTAGCCGCGCTCCTCGAGTTCGAGAGCGAGCCCTTTGTCGCCTGTCTTGATGATGCGACCGTCATGGAGAACATGAACGACGTCGGGGACGATGTAGTCGAGCAGGCGCTGGTAGTGAGTAATGACGAGGAAGCCCCGATAAGGCGAACGCATCTGATTGACCCCGTCGGCGACGATCTTTAATGCATCGATGTCGAGGCCGCTGTCTGTTTCGTCGAGGATGCAGTAATCGGGCTCCAGCATCATCATCTGGAGGATTTCGTTTCGCTTCTTTTCTCCTCCGGAAAAGCCATCGTTGACTGACCGACTGGTGAATTTGCGGTCCATCCCGAGGGCATCCATTTTCGCGTAGAGCTCTTTGTAAAAGGCTACCGCGTCGATTTCCTCCCCCTTGGGTAGGCGCGCCTGTTTTGCCGCTCGGAGGAAGTTCGCGTTGCTGACGCCCGGGATTTCATGCGGGTACTGAAACGCGAGAAAGAATCCGGCCCGAGAACGTTCGTCGATCTCCATTTCGAGAAGATCCTGCCCATCCATGAAGACACTGCCTTCGCTCACTTCGTAGTCCTCGTGCCCGGCGATCACTTTAGAAAGAGTCGACTTGCCCGATCCATTGGGACCCATGATGGCGTGAACTTCGCCCTTCGGAATCTCGAGGGTGAGCCCTTTGAGGATTTCAGTGTCCTCGACTGAGGCGTGAAGGTTTTCGATTTTTAGAGAGAGATTCATCGATTGAAAAATTGAAGTATTCAGCTGTCGCAGTTGGGGCAGGTTCCGCAGGTGCCGCGCATCGCCACCTGCATCTCGTCTATTTGAGCCCCGCTCGGGAGAGTCCAGGGTGAAGCGGCATCCACTCCCGCTCGCAGCTCGACATCAAAAACTTGTTCGCATTTCGAGCAGTAAAAATGGGCGTGAGGCGCGAGGTTGGGACAAAACCGAGAAGCTTCGCGGTCAATGTTGACCTGACGAATCGCGCCCGCCTCTGTCAGCGTCTCAAGGCAGTTGTAAACTGTTGCCAAAGAGATCGACGGCATTTGCTCCTTTGCCTTAACAAAAACTTCCGATGCGGTCGGATGATCGGTTGAGCGATCCTGCAAAACATCGTAAACAACGCGACGCTGTCGTGTCATTCGGAGGCCCTCGATCGGAAGGTCAGGGAGTGTTGATGTCGATGTTTTGTCCATCTTTCTTGGATACGGGTTTCTTAAGCGAAAAGTTTCTTAGATCAAGAATTATTCTAAACTAGCCCAATATTGCGGTTAGAACAGCCCGATCTTTTCATGGCGCTCGGCGGGCTTATCTCCTACTTTCCCAGAATGAGAGCCCGAATCCTGATCGCAGCTGTTTTTTGCGGGCTGAGTCTGTTAGGGCTTGCCCAGAACTTTCCGCGCGAAAGCGGTCCTCGCTATTTTGGAATCGAAGATGGCACCATGCCGAGCGACCCGCGGCTTTGGCAGGGGGGCAGGTTCTATGATTTCCCAACCTGGGAAGTGAATCCAGAGACGCCCAACGATGTCTTCACTTTCGCCCGGCTCCGCTACAACTCCGGCACCTGGATGGGGCGGCGTCAGAAGTGGATGATCGACTACCCGGACAGTGAACTCAATTTTTCCTACCGACTGCAGGAGATGACTTCACTGGAAGTCGACCCTCGCGGAGCAATCGTCGACATTGATCCGGAGCAGCTTCGTCACTACCCGTTCATTTACATGATTGAGCCGGGGGACATCTGGATCACCGACGAGGAAGCAGGGATTTTGCGGGATTACCTTCTCAACGGGGGTTTTATCATGGTCGACGACTTCTGGGGCTTTTCAGAATGGAAAGCCTTCGAGCGTGCTCTGCGCCAGATTTTCCCTGATCGTGAGTATGTCGAACTGGAGCTCGATCATCCCATCTTCCACATGGTCTTTGACTTAGAGATCAAACCACAGATTCCGGCGGTAGGGCTCGCCATGGAGGGCCGTCAGCGTGGCATCACCTACGAGTGGAATAAGCCGGGTTCAGAGACGCCGCACTATCGGGCGATTCTCGATGACGATGGCCACATCTGCATGATGATCTGCTTTAACACGGACCTCGGCGATGGCTGGGAAGAAGAGGGAACTGACCCCTGGTATTTTACGGAGTTCTCCGAAAAGTATGCTTATCCGCTCGGCATCAACATCGTCTTTTACGCGCTGACTCACTGAGGGAGTCGCCGAAGGAGGTCAGTCCTTCTTTCCAGGGATCTTCAGCGAGGGCACTTTTTTGACGGGCGCGGGTGCCGCGAGTTTGACCGGTGGCTTGGGAGCCTCGTCTGATTCGGGAGCTGGTTGAGCGAGAGGAGTCGGCTTAACTGTAGCTGATTTGACGCCGGGGACTTTTGCTGCCGGAGCTGCCGCCGCGACTTTTGCGGCAGGTTTTTTCAAGGCAGGAGCTGGAGCTGCTGGAGCTGGCGCGGCTGGAGCTGGCGCGGCTGATGCTGCCGGAGCTGCTGGCGGAGACGGTGCAGAAGGCGCCTTGATCGACGGGGCCTTTACGGATGGTGCTTTGATGGCCGGAGCGGCAGTCTTGACTGCCGCATCGCTGGCAGGGGCCGCCGGCGTCGCGACCTGGACCGCTTCTGCGGCGGGCTCTTCAGCTGTTTTAATCGGTGTCGGCTTGACAGAGGGCACCGCAGCAGGAGCTGGCTTTGCCGGTTTGGGAACGACCGGCCCGCCTGGCTGTTGTGGCTCGCCACTCTCTGCTCGCACTTGACTGAGTTTAACCGTCTTGCCGCCAGAAGTTGGTGGAGTCAATGCGGCGGGCTCGACAGCCGTCGGTTTAATTGGCTCTTCCGCGACCGCAGCAACTGCAACAGCGACCGGGGCTTCCGCCGCCTCGCCCGATTCGATAGCGGCAACAACCTCAGCGAGATCGCCTTCGGCTTCTGCGCTGGTCACAAAGTAGAGAGGAGTGGTCGTCCCAATCAACAGACTCGCCGGAACGGAAAGATCGACCCACTCTTGGCCAACGACTTTGCCATCCAGCTTGGTGCCGTTGGTCGAACCGACGTCACGAATCTTCCAGGCCTCATTCTCAAACGACAACTCAAGATGACGTCCCGAAACCTCGGCAACCAGTAGCTGGATGTCGTTGTCGGGCCGACGCCCTACCGTGATGAGATCCCCAGACAGCGCGTGTGACGCGAGATCGGAGCCAGGGACTTTTGAAATGAGAGAAAAACCAGTTTCTGACATGAGATGAGACTTCAGTAGGGAGTTGCGAGAGCCGAAACATGCGTCGATTGCGACGCGCGACTGTTAAAGAGGGCCGCTATGTTAGCCGGAAACGGGAGCCGATCCAAGCTCTTATCGCACTGAACACCCCAATGGAGCGGATGTCTCGGTAGGGCTCATGGCGAGAGTCGGCGATCCAGAGCAACGTCTTCTTCTCCGAATGCAGCTGAGAGTACCAGTCCGAAGCATAGCGAGCCGGGCAGACTGGGTCATCGGCCCCCTGAGTGATGAGCCACTCGACGGATTGCGCCCAGACTTCGACATCGTCCCAGATATGAGGCTCTTCGGCGAGGAGGCTGGCTCCGAACTCCAGAGAAATGCGGTGATGGCAATTTTGCCTCCAGGCTCCGGTTTCCTCTGGCAGCGCCAGGGTCGCAAAACAATCGTCGACTGAGACCCCGGTGCCGATCGTGAATTTGGGGAACCATTTCGCAAGATGGCGGGCAGACCAGAGCTTGAGCGGTGACTGACGATGCCGGGGGCGGAGGAGTGGCGAACTCAGCCAGATCCAGTCTGGGAGGATTTCATCAGTGGCCAGGGAGCGCCGCTTGAGCCAGGAGAGAACCAGAAAACCGCCGGTCGAGTGAGCAAATATCCCGACGGGCGGGTGACCAATTTCCGCAATCGCCTCGTCGATCAGCTCGCAGCAAGTCTCAACCGGCGGGACGACTCCCGGTCGACCGCTGGATTTGCCATTCCCTGGCCAGTCGATCCCAATGACATCGATGCCTCCTTTGGTGAGAAGCTGCGCGGCCCAGTGATGGCGTTCGACATGATCCCCAAGGCCGTGCAGCAGGAGCACGTAGCGGTTGCCTGTGAGATCAGGGCCGGCGGGCCAGCTCCGGATTCGGATCCGCGCCGATGCCGCCTTTGAATCGAAAAAGCGATCGCTGGGTAAGCTTTCTTCCATAAGGAGTGAAAAAGCACTACTGAAGAGTCTCTTAGAAAGCGACTTTGTTCAACTTCCTGAGTGACGCGGGCGCTCCCAACATTCCGGTTGCGAGAGGGGGGCGGAGCGTATAAATTCGCGGCCCTTCTACGGAGGCGACGCGCGATTAGCTCAGTGGTAGAGCAATACCTTGACATGGTAGAGGTCACTGGTTCAAATCCAGTATCGCGCACGGCTCAGTCGCCGTGTTCCAAACGAGGTTTTCCTCAGATTTTCCCGACCGTCACGCAAAATCCATGAGCAGACTGGCCGTGCTCAATCCGAAAGGCCGGGACCCGTTCATTGATTATCGAGGAGGCGATCTGGGGCCGCAGATCGGTCAACATCCACCAGTCAATTTTCACGCCTTCGCCGCAGCGAGCCGGGGGGCCTTCTTTGACAATACCGGCGCACTGATCGCTGAAGCGAGTTCGTTTGATGGGGTCCTCATCCTGATTCGGAGAAGAGCCTGGATCTCTCTCCAAGCCGCAAAGGAGATCCAGAAGAAGACCGACCTGCCCGTGTGGATCAGCTGGAAAGAGTGTGGCACCGATCAGATCGCGGACCAGCTTCAGTCTCGCAGGGCCGCTCAAGCCTACGCTGCCTTGCTCGAACTTGCGGTCAAAGTTTTGACGCCAACTCTTTCAGCGCCTCCGTGGATCGGAACCGGAGATCCTGCCGAGTTCCAGAAAAAATTAATCTCGTTTCCAACACCGTATCCTTTCGATCGTCCCGAGTGGGATTTTGCTCGACCGATTCAGGAACGCGAGGGCTTGATGATCGGGACCCGAGAGTTCGGGGCTCCAGGTCGAAATCATCTCTTGGCCCTGAAGCGGGCGGCGGAGATGGCGCACCAGTTCAAGATCCCCCGGGTCTCGGTGATCAACTCCGAGAAAAAAGCTGGGATGAAACAGCTAAGATCTCTTGAGGGACTGTTTCCGAAGAATTGTCTGCGCATGATTGAGAGACCGCTTTCCTACCTGGATTACCTCGATGAAATCGCCCGCCACCGGATAGTCTTTCAGCTCGATGCGAGTCAGGTCCCGGGTCAGGTGGCGGGGGATTGCCTACTCGCAAACACGCTCTGCGTCGGCGGCAGCACAGCGATCGACCAACTTGCGTTTCCCCGTTTTGCCAATCACCTCTCGAATCTGGACGTCGATAAGAGTGATTTGATCGGTGATTTGCTTCATGACGACCCGATTTATGAGCAAGCCCTCCGAGAAGTGAGCGAGCAGGCCCGTCCCTTGAGCTTCGCCTCCGCCGCCAAGCGCATTGATCGGGAGTTGGCGCGCCAGAGTAGTTGCGGCGAAGAGGAATAGTCTGAATCCTGTTGCGAGACTGAATCGGATTCCTCCCCCTGAAACCTTTTGGAGAATCAACGGCCGAGTTCAGCTGCCATTGCCGAACAACCGAGAATCCCAGCCGTATTTCCGAATCGGGCCGGAACCACGGCAAGATGGTCAAAGCACTCCGGGGTCAGCGATTGCTTGAGGCGCTCTCGGAGCGGATCGAAGAGCAGGGTCGGTCCGGCGTAAGCGACGCCACCCCCGATCACGATCGCGTCTGGATTGAGGAGGTAGACCACGCTCATGAGACAGTTCGCGAGGCAGTCGGCGACCCGTTGCCAGGTCAGGATCGCGATTTCATCGCCCTCGCGAGCCAGTTCAGAGAGAATCTCCGGTGTGGTCGTCTCCGGAGGAGTCCGTCCGTGCTCTCGATAGATCTCGACCGCGAGTTGCTCGATCTGACGATTTCCAATGTAGCGCTCCAAAGCTCCCGAATTGCCGTAAGGACCTGGTTTGCCCTCGAGATCGATACTCATCTGGCCGATTTCCCCGGCCGCGTATTGGCTGCCGCGAAAAATGTCTCCGCCGAGTATCAATCCGCCGCCAACGCCAGTGCCGAGAGTGACACAGACCACGTTCCGGTATCCTTGACCGGCGCCGAATTTCCATTCGGCAAATGCCATGCAGTTCGCATCATTCTCGACCACGGTAGGCAGGCCGGTCCGCTCCACCATGATGTCGCGCAGCGGAACTGACGACCACCCCTTTACATTGGTCAGATTGTAGGTCATCCCCTCGGCGAAATCGACCGCTCCGGGAACCCCCACTCCAATTGCGGAGATCTCAGGATGTTCGTTCCGCATTTCTGCGATTCGATCAATGATCGCATCAATCAGCGTCTCCGCGCCGTCGAAGTCCTGCGTTT